>DAOUVA010000246.1 GCA_030667885.1 Phycisphaerae bacterium | reverse complement strand
GTAGTGAAACTCCAGAGAGGGCCTGTCCACGGGCTATCGGCATTGGCGTTATTAGCCTCATCAACACGCCAGTAGTAGGTAGTATCCCACTCAAGCTGTCCGGGTTCATAGCTCTCGGCACCAAGGTTCCCGCTGCCTTTTAACTCCAGAGAGGCTGCATCGGCGCCAAAATAGACTTCATGTGAAGCACCGAAGCCCGGTGCCCATGTGAGAACAGGCGTTTGTGTTACATCCACAGCGCCATTGGCCGGGTCAAGTGCCGCAACAGCACCTTCGGTCGTGAAGCTCCAGATGTCGCCTTTATGCGTTTCGGCAACATCAAACTCATCGACACGCCAGTAATAAGTCTTGGCTTGTTTAAGCTCGCCCGGGCTATAGGTTGCAACTCCCTGAGGGAGTCCACCTGCGGCGTTGCTGACTTCGTCAAAATTGTCGCCGAAGTAAACGGTGTGCAATTTGGAACCGAAACCCGGTGTCCATTTAAGGCTGGCATTGACTGCGACAGCCTCGCCGCTATCAGCAGGATCGGGTGCATAAGCGGTCTTAGGTGGAACCATAAAGCTCCAGACATCACCTTTCCACGGACTGTTGAGGTCGGCGTCATTGACCTCATCGATTCGCCAGTAGTAGGTTGTGCCCGGAATAAGGCCGTCCGGGTAAGCGAATCCGGGGAAGCCGGCAACAAGAAAAGTGTCGCCCTGATTACCGATGAATGCCCCTTCGGCTCCTTCGCTGACAGCATCAAAATCATCGCCGAGGTACACATCGTGAGAGACGGCGAAATCGCCCGGTGTCCAGGAAAGGTTCACCCAGGTATCCTCATGGTAAGAACCATCAGCGGGGACGGGGTTGTAGGCTTTGAACTTTGGCCCGAATGCCGCGACACCTAACATGTTTCCCCCATGGCCCTCGGTATTGCCGTAAATAGTAATCGTGCCGACCGATACTGACAAAGAGTAAATGGAGAAGTATTGGTTAATGCCCCCATCGAAGCTTTCATCGATTCCAATGTCCTCACCGGTATCTACAAAACCCATATCGGTTAACCAGGGCATGCCGTCGATGTTCGGATTAACATCTTTCCCACCTGCCGAACCACCCATGCGGTTATCAACAAAGACGTACAGGGTAGCATTCGCTGACATAGTCAGATCCAATTCATAAGTCGACAAATTCTTGTTGTCATTGGCAAGCATGACATATTGGGCACCGAGGATGAACTCCGGTATATCAGCGTACACATGAGTCCTGTCCACAAAGGTCAACGCATTTTCTTCGAGTAGATTCGGCGCGATTTCGGGCGGCTCCAGAGCATCAGTGTCGGTATTCCGATGCTCGACACCGCTGATGAACTGTGCGTGGGCTGGAACAGCAAACACAGCTATCAGCAATACCAAAAAAATCAATTTCTTAGACATAATAGTCCTCCTAAAAAAGAGTTAAAATAATTTCAAATTATATTTTGGCCACACACCAAAATGCTTGTTGTTTTCACAAGATGAATTTTTTGTCGAAATGCGAAAGCTCAACTTCGGGATACAAAGCCATCGTCGTCGACAAACTTCAACCCCGGCATAGAAACATCCTCCTCTATTGATAAATCAACAAAGTACCGAAACTTCAAAAGGCTAAAATCCGTGGATATAAAAAGGCACGGACACATGCCTCACCAATCTTTGTTATACCAAATTGTCTATATTCCCGTCAAGGGAAATCTTTGGGATTATCACGGCCGAGGCGTTCCGTAAATGCAAGCGGGAGAAGTTTTTGGGCATTTTTTCTATAGTATTAAATTTTATTGCAAAATCGGCTGATCGAAGGTAATCTAAGCCTTTGTTTGCAGAATTCGGCATAAAAGGACTGCCTGCTCGGAGACGAGCGGGATATGCGGTTACTTATGGAACTGTAACTATTCGAAAGGAGACGAAAGATGGATTCACATTACATTGCAAGCGGTTGTTCGGAACAAAGAACACAGCGGAGGCCAGTGCGGTTTTTGAAACGGGATACAATCCGGGTTTGTGTCATAATATTTGCACTTTTGTGTATCTGCTCTTCTGTACAGGCCGAGTGGCAGGTAAGCCAGGGCCCGCTTATGACCCAGTGGTCGGGGCAGGTCTCACCGAAAAAAGTTCACCCCGAGTACCCACGTCCGCAACAGGTCCGCAAGAACTGGCTGAATCTTAACGGGTTATGGGAATATGCAATCAGGACCAAAGAGCAGCGGCAACCGGTCCAGTTCGACGGGCAAATTCTCGTGCCGTTTCCTATTGAGTCGGCCCTGTCAGGCGTGATGTTGCCTGTCGGTGAAGAGAACCAGCTATGGTATCGGCGAACATTTGAAGTCCCCAAAAAATGGACAGGCCAACGCTTGCTGCTGCATTTTGGGGCGGTGGACTGGGATTCAACGATATGGGTGAATGGCACAAAAGTGGGCAGCCATAAAGGTGGTTACGATCCGTTCACATTAGATATCACAGATGTGCTGAATGATACCGATTCGCAGGAAATTGTACTAAGCGTTTGGGATCCGACGAACTCCGGCACTCAGCCGCGGGGTAAACAGGTAAAAAAACCCGGCGGGATATGGTACACCGCGGTTACGGGAATCTGGCAGACGGTATGGGTCGAGCCGGTGCCTGCGGCGCATATTAAGTCACTGAAAATCGTTCCGGATATAGATTCAGAATCGGCGCATATAACCGCTGTATGCTCGCAGGCAACAGTTGACTGCAGCGTTGAAGCGGAAATCAACCTTGGTTGGTTCAATAAGATAAAGGGCAAAGGCAATGCCGGCGAAGAAATTGTTTTAAAAATTAAAAAGCCGAAGCTGTGGTCGCCGGATTCACCTTTTTTATATGATGTGAAAGTAACGCTTAAGGACAGTAAGGGCAAAATCGTTGATACAGTAAACAGCTACTTCGGTATGCGGAAAATCTCGTTAGACAAAGACGAAGAAGGTATTACCCGGCTGTTTCTGAACAATAAGCCGCTGTTTCAGTACGGTCCGCTTGACCAGGGATGGTGGCCGGACGGATTGTACACTGCACCGACCGATGAAGCGCTTCGCTATGACATCGATGTATTGAAAAAGCTCGGCTGTAATATGCTGCGCAAGCACGTCAAGGTGGAGCCTGACCGGCTGTACTACTGGTGCGATAAATTAGGATTGATGGTCTGGCAGGATATGCCCAACGGCGACGGGCACATCGGCGGCGATGATCCTGATCTTGAGAGAAGTGAAGAGTCGGCAAAGCAGTTTGAGCTGGAGCTCACGCGTGTCGTTAACGCTTTCAGCAATCATCCGTGTATAGTAATGTGGGTACCTTTTAACGAGGGCTGGGGACAGTATGATACGGCGCGGATAGTGGATTTTGTTAAGGAGCTTGATCCGAGCCGATTAGTGAATAATACGAGCGGCTGGTCCGACCGGGGGGTTGGTGACGTACACGATATTCACAGCTATCCGGGTCCGGCTGCGCCGCCTACCGAAGAGAACCGCGCAGCGGTGTTAGGTGAGTTTGGCGGTTTGGGCTTGCCGGTCACAGGGCATACATGGCAGGATGAAAAGAACTGGGGATACCGCACTTATAAGACTCGTGAGGAACTTACCGATGCGTACCTGGTTCTGCTTGATAATTTGCGTTCGCTGATTGGCCCAGGTCTGTGCGCGGGAGTATATACTCAGACGACGGATGTTGAGATTGAGGTCAACGGACTGATGACTTACGACAGGGCGATGATAAAGATGGATGTTGAAAAGGTCGCGGCGGCGAACAGGCGTTTGTACCAGCCGCCGCCTGTTGTTAAGACGCTTGTCCCAACTTCACAAACAACAGGACAAAGCTGGCGATATACGACGGACGAACCACGCGTCGGCTGGTATCGGGCGGGCTTCTCCGATTCCGACTGGCAGGAAGCTAAAGGCGGTTTCGGCACTGAAGGGACGCCCGGCGCCGTCGTCGGCACCGAGTGGAAAAGTCCGGGTATCTGGATGCGCAGAACGTTTGAGCTGGATAGTATAAAATTCAGCCGGCCACAGCTTTTAATCCATCATGATGAAGACGCAGAGGTTTATATCAACAGCCAGCTTGTTGCAAAGCTTGAGGGCCATACTTCGAGTTATATCCAATTCAGGCTTGATGAAAAGGGACAGAAGACGTTGAAGGTCGGGATAAATAGTTTAGCCGTTCACTGCTCTCAGACCCAGGGCGGCCAATATATCGATGTGGGCCTGGTGGACATAATAGAAAAATAGGCGGATTGATTCACGATTTGAATTAACAATAAAAAAAGACCTTCATCGTTGAGGAGTATTTCATGCTGGTGATGTCAGTTCAGGATGAGGCTTTGCGCAAAGCGAAGAGGTTTTACTGTTACTTGCTGATTCCAGCGGTTTGTTTTGTCGCAGTCGGGGTGCGGGCGGCTTGGTCGGATGAAATTATCCTGAGCAATGAATACTGGTCGGTGCAGGTATCGCCGGCAGCGCTGGAAATGAGCGCCGAGCTGCCGGGTGGTGATAAAATCCTGCTGTCCAGAGGCCAGCCTGATTTAGGCCCAATCGGCGATATAGTAAAGGATGGCTCTCGGGCGCAGTGGCTCTTAAAGGCAAAAGGAATTAAGGTTGAGGTTCGATTAGACAAGCGTGATTTGTCGGTTCAATTTTTTTCCGGCAAAACAGGTGCCTTTACCTGGCCTGTTTTTCAGGAAAGGGCAAATATCAAGGCGTTAATCTGGCCCCGCTGGGAGGGCTGCTATATTCCTCTTGATGAGCCGCGATGGGAGAAGTATCTGGTAGAGCATGGAGAATGGAACACGCTGGAAGGGCTAAGTATGCCTTTTTGGGGCCTGGATTGCGGCGACTTTTCACTGACGTATATCATAACCAATCCCTACAATAACGTAATAAATTTCAACCGAACCGGGGACATTCTCGAAGCGAGGTTCAGCCACGAATTTACATCTGTTCAATCCAAAAAAGAATATGGATTTTTGATTCGGCTGGGACAAAACAATTCACCGGTAGAGCCTGCAAAACAGTTTCGCCGCTGGCTGAAACAGCAGGGTGAGTTTGTCGGTATGAAGGAGAAAGTGAAGAAAGTTCCAAGGGCTGAGCGTTTGTTAGGAGCACCGCATATCTATCTCTGGGGCGATGCGTTTTTTACGCGGCATTGTATCCCTCCAGGCAAATGGAAATCTTTCTGTGGGAAGCTTCTCGAACAAAGCAAGGCCGGGCGATTGTCACCGGGCGGACGATTTAAGGAATTGATGGAGCCTGAACGCTGGGCCGAAGTAGTTACGCTTTCCAGCGCTCAGTGGCCGGATAAATATATCAAGGGTCAGGTGGCCAATGAGCTGTCCCGATTGCTGGAGATGCGGGACTTTTATGATAAAGGCTGTTGGCGGGAAGTAGTTCTTCCGGATGAGGCGGCCGAATTGCTGAAGAAAGATTCAGATGAGCTTACGACTCCGGAGCTGTGCCGGATGAACGGTCTGATTCTTCGTGCGGGGTTTGCAGAGTTTATGATTCCGGTTGATAGCTGGGGTGACGGTGTTTCAGGCAGGATGCTGGAGCAGTTTAAAGAGAGCGGTTTTGATAGGATGAGATTGTGTGTCGAAGGCTGGGAAGGAATCGAGAAACGTCCCGAGGTGGCAAAGCAGGCCGATAGGATGGGATACTTGTTTGGCACGTATGATTCATTTCACAGTATTCACGACCCTTCGATGCGCGGCACGGATAGTACGTGGAGTACTGCGCAGTTTGACAGGGAACTTTTTGAGAAGGGACCTATCGTCCGTAAAGATGGAAAGAAACGGGGTGGATTTAAGGGCACAGGTTTCAAACTTAGCCCGATTGCCGCCAGAGCGCATGTGGAAAAGCGTGTCAGAGAAAATATGAAGAACGTTCCGTACAATTATTATTTTGTCGATTGCGATGCTTACGGTGAGGTTTATGATGATTACTCACCTTTTCACCGGGCAAGCCAGGCCGATGATGTAAGAGCGCGTTTAGATAGGCTCTCCTGGATTAGCGATACATTTAATGTAGTGGTTGGCTCGGAGGGCGGCAGCTCGTACTCGGCGAAAGTTATCCATTTGGCTGAAGGGATATTCGGGCCTGGATTCGGCTGGGGCGATCCTGATTTTAAAAATAAGGATTCGGAATACTACCTGGGTCAATATTATCCCCCTGACGGGCCAAAGGTATTCGTTAAGCAGGTTCCGATGATGGAGAAGTATCAGTATTTTAACTATGACCCCCGGTATCGCCTGCCGCTCTATGAAATTGTCTTCCATGATTCGATTGTTACGACTCACCAATGGGCGAACAGCAGTCTCAAGTACAGCAATGTGCTCGATACTGTGGCGTTGACGGAGTTGCTGTATATGGTTCCGCCGTTGTATCACATGAATCTTGATGAATTTGACAGATACCGTGATATAATGAAAAGGCATTATGAATATTTCTCGCCGTTACACAGAGAATTTGGCTTTGCGCAGATGACGGATTTCAACTGGCTTAGCTCCGACAGAAAGTTGCAGCGTGCGGTTTTTGACGATCGGGTGGAAATGATTGCGAATTTTTCACAGCAGCCGCGCCGCTATCGGGGAGATGAAATTCCTGCACGAAGCATTTCAGCAAGATGGCTGGATGGTGGGAAGAAAAAAATCCTGACCTTTACACCGAATCTGAATTCAGGCGCGGTGAAATGAGGCGGTAAAGAAAAGCAAGGAGTTTGATTGTGAATCGACGTGAGTTTAT
>DAOUVA010000267.1 GCA_030667885.1 Phycisphaerae bacterium | reverse complement strand
TTGTCTCTGCCTGCTCGGATGACTTCTGTTTACAGCTCAAACCACAAACAGCCAATAATACCACAGCAACGATTAATACTTTCGAATTAGAAAAGAAACTTCTCATTTTTTTGTCCTTTCACTACTTTAAAACACAAAAACCCTTCACAGAGGGCACATATCGGTATTATCTCGTGAAAAAGTGAATATGTCAAGCTATTTCCAAATTTCAACCGTTAAAGTTGTCTTATATGTCCGTTTCGTTTCCGGCCTGAAGCCGCTTTATTTTACCGGGCAAACAGCGGAGACCAAGAAGAATGAATTCTTTGTAAAAATACTCATAGAGTGATAGAATATTGGCAGAAAATCTTTACTTAATAATTAAAAAACAATCATAAGGACGGTTTGTAGAGGCGTATCTTTTGATTTGGGAGACTTTTATGGACAAAAATTCTGATAGTAAAACGGTGATTACCGGCAGAGAACGTGTACTCAAGGCGCTCAATTATGAACCTGTTGACCGTGTTCCGGTGGGTTTTGGCGGGACTCTCGGGACAGGCGCTCATGTCAGTGTTATAGCGAACCTGCGTCGTGCGCTCGGTCTGGATGAGCCGGGAACGCCGGTAAAAGTTGTCGAGCCTTACCAAATGCTTGGTGAGGTAGCGGCCGATTTGCGGGAAATGCTTTGGATTGACACGGTGAACCTTCCCGGGCCGAGTAATCATTTTGGTTTCGCGAATGAAAACTGGAAACCGTGGAGAACTTTTGACGGTACGGAGGTGCTGGTTCCGGAGAAGTTCAATACCGAGCCGGAAGCTAACGGTGATATTCACCAGTATCCGCAGGGTGATAAATCCGTGCCAGCTTCGGGACGGATGCCTAAGGGCGGGTTCTATTTCGATGACATTATACGGCAGGGGCCGATTGACGATGCCAAACTCAATCCTGCTGATAATATTGAGGATTTTGCGCTGCTGGGTGAAGAGGATTTGAAAATTTATGAACGGCGGGCGCGCGAGCTTTATGACAATACCGACCTTGCGATTACAACAGGGCTTCCCGGGACGGCTTTCGGGGATATAGCTCTGGTGCCGGCGGCTTTTCTGAAACATCCGAAAGGAATTCGTGATATCGAAGAATGGTATATCAGCACGATTTCGCGAAGAGAATATATTAAAGAGGTTTTTGCCGGGCAGACGGAAATCGCTATCAAGAATCTCGAGTGTATTTACCAGGCTGTGGGTGACAGGATACATGCCGTATGGCTGGACGGGACAGACTTAGCTGCGCAGAATACGTTGTTTTGCGGCCCGGATACTTATAAAGAGCTTTATCTGCCATTCAGCAGGAAGCTTAACGACTGGATTCACACCCACACTAAATGGAAGACAATGAAACACTGCTGCGGGGGCTGTGAGCCTTTGATCGAGGGATTCATAGAGGCGGGCTTTGATATTCTCAATCCTGTTCAGACATCCGCTCAGGGTATGGAACCAAAGCTATTAGTAGAGAAATACGGCGGCAGGATAATTTTCTGGGGCGGCGGCGTGGATACTCAACAGGTGCTGCCATTCGGCGAGCCTGAGCAGGTACGCCGGCAGGTTGCCGAACGGGTCGAGATATTCAATGCCAAAAAGGGTTTTGTATTCAGCACTATCCACAATATTCAGTGCAATACGCCGGTCGAAAACGTACTGGCGATGTTCGGGGCTCTGGGCAGGAAAATAAAAAGTTAGAATTAAGAATTGAGAATGAAGAAAAAAGCTATGAAAAGTAAAAAACAATTGTACAGGACAATCATAAAATTGCCGTTAATCACATTGAGTTTGTTGTTTGTATGGGGCGGCTGTCTTGGTGAAAATAAAACCAATACTAAAGAAACCGGCCCGAGACATGTCATCAGTTTGGATGGCGCATGGGAGATAGCACAAGGCTCGATGGATTCAATGCCGGAGGGCTTCGGGCATAAGGTACCTGTGCCGGGGCTTGTCGATATGGCCAGGCCCGCTTTCGAGGAGGTCGGGAAAAAAAGCGAAAAGCGTCAGGCGTTCTGGTATCGGCGTACATTCACTGTCAAAGGAAAGATTCCGGATGTCGCGATATTAAAGATTCACAAGGCAAAGTACGGAACGAAGGTATTTCTTAACGGCGAGTTGGCGGGTGAGCATCTGCCGTGTTTTACTCCGGCGTTGCTGGATGTGAAGAAATTTCTTAAGGGTTCAGGCGGAGAGAACGAACTAATTGTGCGGGTGGGTGCCGACCGTGAGAGTATGCCGAAAGATATGCCGGGAGGCTGGGACTTCGAGAAGTATCTGTATATCCCCGGCATATATGATTCGGTTGAGCTGATTCTGACGGGAAAGCCCTATATCGTAAACGTGCAAACCGTTCCGGATATTTCGGAAAACAAGGTACGGGTTGTGACGGAAGTGCAGGGGCCCGCTGGCTCCGGATACGGTTCAATCTCATACGAAGTAACGGAAGTAAGTACAGGCAGGCTCGTCGGTACAGTTGAGAGCAGCGGCATTGCTTTTTCGTATGGTACAACAAAGCTTGACACCAGTATCCCGATACAAAACTGCAAGCTATGGACTCCTGAGAATCCTTTTCTATATGAATTGAAGCTAAGTACGGGCGAGGATTGTGTTCGGGTTCGGTTCGGCATGCGTACGTTTCGGTTTGATAAGGAAAGCGGCCGGGCTGTTCTGAACGGTAAGCCATATATTATGCGCGGGACGAATGTGTGCGCATATCGTTTCCTTGAGGATGCAGAGCGGGGCGACAAGCCCTGGCGTAAAGATTGGGTCCGCCGGCTTCATCGCAAGTTCAAGAGTATGCACTGGAATTCGATTCGTTACTGTATCGGTTTTCCGCCTGAAATATGGTATGAAATCGCCGATGAGGAGGGATTTTTGATTCAGGATGAATTTCCCATCTGGCTGCTTAGTAAAGCTCCGGAAAGTCCGAAGAGCGAGAAGATAATTCCGGAATATACCGAGTGGATGCGTGAGCGGTGGAACCATGCGTGTGTGGTTATCTGGGATGCTCAGAATGAGAGTGTAACCGAAGAGACAGGCAAAGCTCTGAGTGCAGTTCGGCATCTGGATTTGTCCAATCGGCCGTGGGATAACGGGTGGGCGGCACCTGAGAGCGGCACCGACTATCTTGAATCTCATCCGTATCTTTTTAGCAAGATTCAATGGGGCAGTGGAGAGTTTCATTTGTCAGATTTAGCCAATACTTCCGGCAGGCCCAGCGTGAGAGACGCCCAGAAAGATTTTAAGCTTCCGATTATAATCAATGAATATGCCTGGCTGTGGCTTAATCGTGATGGTACGACAACATGCTTAACGGATAAGGTGTATGACAAGTTGATCGGACCAAATTCGACCACAGCACAGAGGCGATTGCTTTATGCGCGTTATCTTGCGGCGCTTACCGAATTCTGGCGGTGTCATCGCGAATGTGCCGGTGTGCTGCACTTCTGCGGGTTGGGGTATTCCCGGGCAGGTGACAAGCCCCGGCCTGAAGGCGGCGCGACGAGCGACCACTTCATCGACCTGGAAAAACTCACTTTTGAGCCGAACTTCGAGCAGTATGTCCGTGACTCTTTTTCTCCGGTTGGATTGATGCTTGATTTCTGGGATGAGGAGATTTCCGGCGGGACCGAGCGCAGGTTAAAGGTCTTTGTCATAAATGACCTGCATAAAGAATGGAAGGGAACTGTTCGCCTGCGGATTGTTCGTGGTAACAGTACCGTTGCCGATCAAACAAAGGATTGCACAGTTGAGCCTCTTGGAAGAGAGATATTGACATTCGAACAAAAGTTTCCGCAGCAGGCTGGAGAGTATCAGATTATCGGGGAATTGATTAAGGTTGATGGTGCTGTCGTTCGCAGCCTGCGAGACTTTAAGATAGTATCGGCGGGCAATTAATGTTGAATTTATCTACATAACTTTGGAGGAATAAAAAAATGAGCACGAACAAAAGTACGCGTCGCGATTTTCTTAAAGCGATGGGATTATGCGCATCTGGTGTTGCCGTTTCCGGGTGCGGCGGCCCGGCAAGACGTACGGTGTATAGAACGCCTGCCGAAAAACCGAATATCCTCTGGATTACGTGCGAAGATGTCAGCAGTCCTTATCTGGGCTGTTATGGTGACATTTTCGCGAGAACGCCGAATATAGACAGGTTGTCTGGGGAAAGCGTGCTCTATACAAAGGCATTTGCGGCCGCTCCGGTATGTGCGCCGTCGCGTTCGTGCCTGGTAACGGGTGTGTATGCCACTTCTACTGGCACTCAGCATCTGCGTTCTGATGTAAAATTGCCGGGAGAAATAAAGTGTTTTCCGGAATATCTTCGGTCGGCCGGCTACTACTGCTCGAACAATTATAAAAAGGATTATAATTTCAAAGATGTAAATGTCTGGGACGAATCGAGCGATACCGCTCATTGGCGAAGACGCAAGCCCGGTCAGCCGTTTTTCAGTGTGTTCAATTTTACTTCTACGCACCAGGGGCAGATTAACGGTTCCGATGAGGAGTTCTTTGATAAGTACACATCGAAGCTAAAACCGGAAGAACGCCATGGCGACAAAAAAATCCCGCTTCCGCCATATTATCCTGATACTCCGTTTGTGCGGAAAATATGGACCCGTTATTACAACCTGATTACTTTTATGGACAAGCAGGTCGGCGATTTGCTCGACCAGCTTAAAGCCGACGGTTTGGCTGATAATACGATAGTGTTCTTTTTCTCAGATCATGGCCTGGGTCTTCCCCGGTTTAAGAGAACACTTTACGATTCTGGTCTTCATGTGCCGTTAATTATTCGATTTCCGAGGCGGTACCAGGGCCTTTCGCCGCTCAGGGCTGGCAAGAGAACCGACAGATTAGTAAGCTTTGTCGATTTCGCTCCGACTGTGCTGGGCCTGACCGGTTTGCCCGTTCCCGGTTATATGCAGGGTAATGCGTTCCTTGGCGTTATGGCGGGGCCGTCGCGGGAATATATTTTCGGGGCATCCAGCCGGGTAGATGAGGCCTATGAGATGTCACGCTGTGTGCGTGATAAGCGATATAAATATATTCGCAATTATATGCCGCATTTGCCTTATATACAGCCGAGCGAATATCCGGACAGGGCTGAGATTATGCAGGAGCTGCGCAGGGTGGTTGCCGAAGGAAATCTCACGGATGTGCAAAAACTGCACTGGACGCCGACCAAGCCGCTTGAGGAGCTTTATGACACATTGGCCGACCGGTATGAAATAAACAACCTGGCTGAAATGCCCCAAGCCCGTAAAATTCTTGAGAGGATGCGCAGAGTGCACCGCAGTTGGATGGTCGAGACGCATGATACGGGATTGCTGCCGGAAGCAGAGATGCATATTCGTTCGGAAGGTTCTACGCCGTATGAAATGGCGCAGCAAATCAGTAAGTATCCTCAATGGCGCATTCTGGATGCGGCGGAACTTGTTGGCAGAGGGCCGAGTAATATTCCGAAACTGATAAGGTTGTCGAGCAGTTCGGACAGTGTGGTTCGCTACTGGTCTATTGTAGCATTGAGTGTTCTCGGTTCCGGGGCGCCGCAAACGGTAAAGGCCCTGAACCAACGGTTGGGAGATTCAAGCCCGAACGTGCGGTTCGCGGCGGCTGGTGCATTGTGCAAGTTGGGTCTGTGTGAAAATGCTTTGGGTGTGTTAGCTGAAGGTCTGGAGGAGCAGCGTGAGGAAAGTGTCCTGTACGCCGCACGCGAGATACAGGGCCTTGGCAGTAAGGCCCGTCCGATTATTCAGCAGATGAAAGATGCCCGTCAACAATACACAAATGCGGATGGGACGCCTATAAATAACAATCATGCGATGTTTATCGACTGGGCCCTGAAGAATGCCCTTGAAAATTGCGGAGAATAATCAAATTAGCACATTTTGAAATGAATATTATGAATGGTACGCTTATCGATGAAGAAAAAGGCAGCGTTGTGTATGTGCTGCTCGTATGTATGGTCGCTGCGCTGGGGGGGCTGTTGTTCGGCTATGATACGGGGGTAATTAACGGCGCGATAGGGCCCTTAAAAACACACTTTAGTCTTGATGCGAACTGGGCAGGCTGGGCGACGGGCTGTGCCCTGGTCGGCTGTGCTATCGGGGCCGCTGCTGCCGGGGTGCTGAGCGACTGGCTTGGCCGGAAAAAGGTGCTTATTCTTTCTGCGATTTTGTTTTTCATCTCGGCGGTTGGAACGGCCCTGCCGAAAAGTATTACGGCTTTCATTATTTTCCGGATAATCGGCGGTCTGGGTGTTGGAGCGGCGTCGATGTCTTCACCTATGTATATTGCTGAGATTAGCCCTGCGAGGATTCGCGGGCGGATGGTATCGGTCAATCAGTTTGCTATTGTAAGCGGTTTTCTGGTTGTATATTTTGT
>DAOUVA010000106.1 GCA_030667885.1 Phycisphaerae bacterium | reverse complement strand
TACAAGAAACTCGCCCGGAACGAACATTTGGCCCACACGGGGTTGATCCGGTTCAAATATTTGGCCTCTGACAACCTTTTCCTGAGTGAAAACTGAAACAAGCAAAAGCATGACCAGTGCACTCGAATATATCTTTTTCATAACTTACTCCTCACAAAAATTGTTTAAAACATCCACTACTTCCTTCCCTGGAAAACAACTAATTTAGCAAAAACTATAGTTAAGTGCCACCGTGGATACCAAATGTAACGATTTTTCTGTATTTAACGTATTTTCTGCATATACACTATTCGGCGGTTAAACAAAAGCCCCCTGGCGGAATCTCAATTTGCCTGTTAGAAGTATATCTATCGGGCATAAATTACAGGTGGGGAAATATGGGATAAATGAAAAAATGAATTATTGCTACCAGTCAGTACCGGCAAGGTCGATATCCCCGGGGGGCAATTGCTTTGCATTTAGAGGATAGAACATAGTAATGCTCCTGGATGGTATCAACTTTTTACCGTTTTTGTCATCAGTCATATAAACGGCAGCATCGAGCTTTCTCCAGCTCATACCGCCATATACCTTTTCGAGCTGTTCCCGGCAAAACAAAAGCCCGACATCAAAGCTCCGTCTGCTTCCTTCTTCTATTGCAGCAGACATCATCTTATTCGAAAGGCCCGCGCGGCGATAATCCTGTAAAACACAAAAACCCTGTATCCCGGCGACGCGTACTTTTGATAAGGCCGGGCCAATGATTACATCCCGCTGCACTATTGCGGCGTGAGCGACTATCGAACCTTTATCATTTTTCCCAATAACTCGATAAACAGCAGGACTATGCCAGAAGCTTTGCCGCTGGAAATGCTCACGGTCGGCGGGAAAACAAACAACCAATATCTCGCGAATGGCCCTGTCCAGTTGGGGAGTAATGTCTTGCTCTTTGATAACAAAAAGCGATATGTCGTTATGTTTCGTGGGCATTTGAGTTTTAATACAGTCACCAATCACATTAACATGCCATTTCCGGTTTTGAACGAGTTATTTCATCAGCAGTCTAATGGCGGAGATGAATGCGAAAAGAATTCCTGCTGCGGCAAATCCTGTTTCGACAAGATGTTTTCGATAATCTTTGATATTCCTGATAGCCGTTACTCCCAGAACGCCGGCAATAAATATGAATGGGAAACCGATAAACTTTCCCGGGAAACTCGTACTCTGAGACAAAATAAGGATACTCACAAGGCCTAAGATAAAAGACGCAATTCCCGTCCCTAAACTTTTGCTCGGCGCAACAACATCGCTCTCTTGTGACTCTTTTGAATCCGGGCTTGTTTCACGTATAATCTTTTGCACCTCGACCTTGCCACGACCATATGCCATCCTCGCTTCCTTTACAGTCGAGACGGTAAACTCCCGGATTCTCGGAGGTATTACAACTTCGGTTTCCTCCTGACCGAATGCGGCTTTAACTTCCTTTTTCGTCAGCAAGACCAGCGCCCATATCCCCATGGCCAGACCAAATGGAAACGCTATGCTAATAATACCAAAGATGCTACCCGCAACAGCCCAGCGATATGACCTCAACTGCATCAGGTTCCAGGCACCTAAGATTATAACAAATGTTTGTACCGCCATCCAAATCGCTAATAGCAGTCCTGCGTCTCTGGGCACAAGAGCACCCCATATAGCTCCAATAACACTCAGGCAATTAATCAATCCGGCAACCAACAGCCCTACAGCCGGAATCCAAACGCGGTGCCGAACGGATTCAACATCATCATCTGCCTTCGGTCTCGGGGAGAACTTAGTCCCGGCCTGCTTGTCCGAGCAAATGGTTTTGACATCAACTCCAACCTCAGAAGCATGTTGATAGCGGCGGTCCGGTTCCTTCTCCAATGTTCGAAGCACAACCTCGTCAAGCCTGACGTCCACTTCCACCTTCTGTGACGGCGGGGAAAAACGACCGAGGGGCAACTCATTTGTAAGCATCTCGTAAAACACCACGCCCAGCGAGAAAATATCCGCGCGGTGATCCACCTGGTCCGGGTGCTCGATTTGTTCCGGGGCCATGTAATGGGGCGTGCCCATTCTCTGACCGGCCTGCGTAAGTGTATGTACAGTTGCGGAGCTGTCCAGCAGCTTGGCTAAGCCGAAGTCGGCTATCTTGACCCTGCCCCTCTTGTCCAGAAGAATGTTTTCCGGCTTGATGTCCCGGTGTACGATACCCTCATCATGGGCAAATTGCAGAGCCTCGCAGATTTGAGGAATGATGGCAAGTGCTTCTTTAGGCAAAAGTTTGGCGCTCTGAATCACATGACGCAAATCCGTCCCTTCCACAAATTCCATCATGAAATAATACAGCCCTTCCGCTGTATGTCCAAAATCAAATACCGTGACAATGTGGGGATGGTTCAGCCTGGCAAGAGAACGGGCCTCACGAGTGAAACGCTCAGCAAAAGCTGCTTGTTGTTCAACCTCCGGCGGTAATATCTTAATCGCAACAAGGCGGTCGAGTTGTTTCTGACGAGCCTTATAAACAGCTCCCATTCCACCCTGACCCAAAAGCTCAATAATCTCAAGATGCGGAAACTGCCCGGCCAGCTCTTCCGGTTTGGGAGGCACAAACTTACCCGGCGGAGTAGCACTTGTGGGAACATCACTGGCCGCCTCAGAACCAGCATTATAAGCCGACTTTGTATCTTGTCTGGCGCTTTTCATAAGGCATCTGGGGCAAAGCCCTTCAGGCGCATTAGCCGGCAACTCAGCCTCGCATTTCGGACAGCTTCGTTTTTCGGCCATGGTACTATTTCCTTTCTTTCTAATGGTTACTCTTCGCCTATTACTTAGGCAAAACGACCTAAACGTTACACACAGATTGCAAATTCCCTTCTCAATATAACCAATCGAGGGGATTCAATATAAACATTACCCGAATCGTTCAAAACTTCTGTGATGTAACATTGGTCTAAAAAAGTAAACCATTACGGAGCTATACCTAAATATTTCAATACGCCAATGCATTAAAAAGGTCATCAATTTCCTCATCAACCTGGTCTTCAGCGGCAACTGTTTGTGCGATTTCATCCCGCAGCAACTTGCGGTAACGCCTCCGCAATCGATGTACTGCGGTCCTCACATTCCCTTCGGTTATATTGAGTTCAGCCGCTTTATCACGATAAGGAATGGAATCTTTCTCTGCGGTCAAATATATTTTCAAATGGTCAAAAAGCTCCTGTTTGTTCTGAGAGACTAATTCGGCCTTCAGGTGGGCCATTGTTCTGTCCAGCACCGTTAAGGCCCATGATTTGTCAAAGAGTTTTTCCGGCGACAGCCCGTGGGCCGGTTCCAGGGCATATTGGTTTTCCGCGTTCTTAAAATCGATAGAAAGAATTTTACGGCCTCCGCCACGTTTTTGAGCCCGGGCGCGGTCATACTCGTCGGACAAAAAATGCTTCAGCGTACCCAACAGAAAGGAACGAAATTTTCCACGTTTCGAGTCCGCCATACGCAGCACTTGCTTGTCCAATATCCGGCAAAAAAAAGCTTGAGTATAGTCCTCGGACTGCTGGTTGTCATAACCATGCCGCCTTAGATAGGAGTAAAGCGGAAACCAATAGCTCTCGCACAGCGTCTCCAAAGCCTGCTGATAACCCGGAGCTTTGGGTTGACCAGCCTGCAATACGACGCTCCAGTGCGTGGTTGCGAATCGGCCTGCGCCTGACATCGAGAAATTCTTTGCTGATTTACCCGACATTTTTCATTCATATCTCCATCGGCTACTTTATTATAATTCACAACCATATTATATCAGGATTCATTGCCAAATGCTAATCTGTTTTGAAGGCAGATTTAAGCAACACTGCCCCTGGGATTCCTTTCACTTAATGAGGATCGATTCGGTTTCGCCTGTGACATTTTCGTCACCTGAGACGAGTTACCCTGTACTGACACAAATACACGTCGGATAAAAAAAACATGCTGCTTGATGCGAGCCCTACAGTGCTGTCTTCCTGGTGTACTCATTGAGAAAAGCGACGAATTCCTGGAAGAAGGATTCGAAGGTGGGGTATTTGTCCCTGTTTGCCTCGTACGTCCGGAGCAGGTTGCTCAGTTCTTTTGTCCAGACGAATCCGCAGCCGGCCTCATTATCAAGGTAGTTTTGTAGATACTCAGGCTCAAACGAGTTTCGAATGTAACTCGCCACACATGCCCTGACTGCCGACTCGTACATCAAAGACTGCCAGTTTTGATAGCCTATCCGTTTCATTGCGGGGGCTTTAGCGGCATAGAGCTTTTCCCCGGCCGGCTGTAATTGCTCCATATACTTTTCCACGACAGGATTGGTGAATGAATGACAGAACTCATGCGCGGTGGTCGCCAACTTCCTGGAGCGAAACACGGGATTACCGTCCGCATCGGGCAATGACATGCCGATAATTGCATACTTCTCATGGGTTTTACCGGCGGTGAATCTTGGCCCGTAATTATTGGGGCCGTTGACGAATCCCAGCACGAGCCTCATATCACCCATTTCTTCGACGCCGAAGAATTCACCGAGCCACGTTTGAAGATCGTATTGTGCCATCACGGCCTGGCAGGAACGAATGCCCGTTTCGTACAGCGTGCTATGGGCTTCGAAGAATTCATTGAATTTCGTCTCGGCCGCAAATTGCCGGAGCTGCTCAAGGAATTCTGCCGTTTCCTGTTTCTTCCATCGGCTATCGAGTCCCCAGGGCCATTGTTCGAAAGTCTTTCGCGGGAGGTAATCGCGATCGATATACGCCGCCAGTGACATCGGGCCGTCACAGCTCATCCGGCGCTTACTCTGAAGCCGTACAGCAAGCTTTACCACAGGGTGGTCTTCAAAATCGCCGAACTGTCGCTCGATATCCCTCACGTATGATCTTATCCGCCCCTGGTTGAATTCATAGTTGCCGGCCAGGCGAAAGACGATCCCGACCAACTCCACCCGGGGATCCACCTCGATTTTGATAGCGGCGACGTTCGGCCTGTTCTTTGGCAGGGAGTTGTCGATGGCACCGACAGATGAAGGCAGGCCAATGCTAAAGACCATTATAAGCGCCGGGATGAACATCGCCTTGATGGTCCATGGAACATTATCATTGTAGAAATCAACATTCTCTACGGCAACTTGTGGGCTATCGGTTTCGTAGTTGGTAGTGTTCTTGTTCATGTGACTTGCCTTTGACTTGCTGTTTTTATGTTTCTGTTTCAGTCTTTCGATGCGTGCCTTACTGTGCTGTCCTCTTGGTGTACTCATTTAAGAAGTCGACGAATTCCGGGAAGAACGATTCGAACGTGGGGTATTTGTCTCGGTTGCTTTCGTAGGTCTTGAGAAGATTTCCCATTTCTTCGGTCCAGACGAATCCAGCTTTGACTTCGTCCTTGATGTAATAGTCCATCCATTTGGGTTCAACAAATGCGTGACGTATGAAACTCGCGACACAAGCCCGCACCGCCATCTCATACATCACCGACTCCCACTTCTGATAGCCTCTCATTCGCATAGCCGGTCCGTGAACTGCAAAGAGCTTCTCTCCCGCCGGTTGCAGGTGGTCCATGTACTTTTTCACGACAGGATTGGCGAATGAATGACAAAACTCGTGGACGGTGTTCGCAAGGTTCTTTGGGCGAAATATCACGGTATTGGCCGCATCGAACGGACGCATGCCCACAATTGCATATTTCTCCTCGGTTCTGTCGGTTGTGAATCGTACTCCGTAGTTAGCGAAGCCGTTGACAAATCCCAGCACCAGCTTCAAATCGCCGCATTCCTTGACTCCGAAGAAGTCGCCCAGCCAATTCCCGAGATCGAACTGAGACATATAACTTTCGCAGGAACGGATGCCTTCCTCGTAAATCCCACTTTGGCCTTTGAAAAACTCATCGAACTTCGTCTCCGCGGCGAATTGCCGGAGTTTCTCCAGGAACTCAGCCGTCTCCTCTTTCTCCCATCGGTAGTCGAGTGTAGAAGGCCATTCTTCGTCGGTCTTCCGTAGCCGGAGATTACGATCGATATGGACAGCCAGCGACATGGGGCCATCGGCACTCATCAAGCGCGTGTTACGAAGTTGGACGGCCATCTTGACCACCGGGTGATTGTCAAAGTCGCCGAAGTGCCGCTCGATGGCTTTGGCATATGGCTTAAGAGTGCCATCATTGTATTCAGGATTGCCCGCCAGGCGAAAGACGATTGCGATCAATTCGATCCGGGGATCCACCTCGATTGCGATCCTGCCGACTTCTACTCTATACTCTACAGGTGAATTATCAGCAGCAAAAGTCGATAAAGGCAAGCCTAAGCTGTAAACCAGCATAACAATCGGTACGACAAACGCCTTGATAATTTGTGAAACCATGTTCTTACTCATTTTACTTCTCCTTGAATCAGTGTGTTTCATTTGCTGCTTCACTTTTCGATTACGTCTTTGATCTTGCTTTCTATTTATGTAAATCAAGATTTACGTTTTCTATCACCTGTTACCTGGGATAACCGGGTTCACTTAATGAACCGAATAGTCAAAGGATAGCGATAGTGATAACCATTGTTGGCCTTAACCGCAGCAATCAGCATAAACACAAAAAATACGATGATTGTAGCGATAATCATGGGTACACCGATGCAAATACAAGACAGAATGATCGATGCAATAAGGTATATCGACATCGAAATTTGGAAGTTCACCGCTTCTTTGCCCTGCTCGTCTATGAACGGATTATTGTCTTTCTTAATCTGCCAGATAATCAAAGGCGCAACTATGTTTCCCGATGCAGGCAAAATAATCCCGGCAAGCCCTGACAGATGGCATATCATCGCCCACATACGGGCATCTTTGTTTATTTCTTTGCATCCCGGGCTTGTATTAACTGTCCCGGCTTTTTCGTTACAGACTTCTTGTTCGACGGGAGCTTCACTTTCGGGTTTTTCAGCGTTTACTTTTTCGGCGACAGGAGCCTGGCCTTCGGGCTTTTCCGCACTTACTTTTTCGGCGACAGGGGTCTGGCCTTCGGGCTGTACCTCGATTACTTTCTCCTGGGCAGGGATTTGGGCTTCGGATTTTTCTACCGGTTCCGGAGTTTGTTCATTATTTTCCATGGTCATGTTCCTTTCTATCTATCTAATCTGAAATTTCACATTTGACGCCAAATCTCATACCGCCATGCAAAATCCAACATTTCCGGTAATTTTGATTCAATGCCTTCTACACATTCAGTACTTAGGGGGAAATTTCGAAAAGGTTACACATCAATTTCAGTTTTTTTCTCACCAAAACTACGTCCATGTCGAAAAACAACTGATCATGAAAAGTAAATATCACTGATTTCGGTAGATTTCCCAGCAGGTCCGGCTATAATCAGAAAACCAAATACTATTGAGAGCGTAGTAAATGCAGCAATGTCCCGGAACGGTGTTATTTACGGAATATCGTATATATCCGAACAAATAACAAATAGAGCAAACAAAAGCTGAAAGGAATAAAAATATGGAAATCTCAATTGAAAGCCCAACAAGGATCAAAATGATCCCGGAAACCGAACATGAGAAGGAAAGCCTCGAGGCACTGTGGAAGATTATTATACGCTGCGACGAGGACAGTAAGGTGCTCTGCCCTATAGGGGCCTACATAGCCTCGAAAGACGATGGAGCAAGTTTTGTAATACAGGACCAATGATTCGGTTGCGCACTGTGGCAAAGCATAGAAGAATACGCACCTAATCTCCTTTCTGCTATTTGACATCAAAATTCTCGGTTTTCATCATCGATCACAGAAAATTTTGTCTCAATATTTCTCGCAATTGGGAAGAGTTTTTTTTTGAAAATCTCAGCTATATCTATTATAAAGCTTGGTTTAACCTTTATGTTAGAGAAAACAATGGATGAAAATGAATTTTGCGGCAACTGTAATCAAAAGCACAACTGCGGCAGTATTTACAATCAACTGGGAAATACTAATGGGCCTTCGGTGGTAGTTAAAGTTGTCATTGCTTTTTTGCTGCCTCTTTTGGTTTTTATAATTTCCCTGGCAGCTTTTCAGGAAATCTTTACCAAAACTGCAAGCAGCCAACGTATGCAGACCGTCCTAAGCCTGGTATCGGCTTTATTGATAACATTTAGCTGCATATTAATTGTAAGAGTGATAAATAAACGACTTGGTCAAGCTGGATAGTCCCGGATTTTTTTGTGTATGAAAGTTAATACGAAAAGCAGAATATCTTTTCACGGCGGAACACATCCTGCGGATAAAAAGGAACTTTGCGCCGGAAAAGAAATCCAGCAGGGTCCCGAAGTAACAGAAGTAGCGGTGATGCTTTGCCAGCATATTGGTGCCATTTGCCAGCCGTTGGTCAGAAAAGGAAATTCGGTTGAGGCAGGTCAAAAAATCGGCGATTGTGACGCTTTTGTTTCAGCACCTGTTCATTCGCCTATCACGGGCAAAGTAAAAGAAGTCGCCTTGCGGTCTCATCCGGTTCTTGGTCGAAGTATGGCAATAATGATAGAAGCCCTGGCTCATAGCCCGACCAAGCGGTCACATTTTAACCTAAAGGAAGATTTCGATGTAAACAAGTATTCAGCGGGACAGATATGTGAAGCTGTCCGCGAAGCCGGTATCGTAGGTATGGGTGGGGCCGGATTCCCCACGAGAGTTAAGATTGAACCTAATCCACGGCTGCCCAAAGACGCACTGATTATCAACGGCTGTGAATGTGAGCCTTATATCACCTGCGATTATCGTATTATGCTCGAGTGGACCGACAAAATCATTGCAGGTATAAAACTTGCGCAGAAAGCATCGGGCTGTTCAAGGGTCTTTATCGCGATTGAAGACAATAAACCAAAAGCAATAGAGGTTATTCGAACAGCATTGAAAATTGTCCCAAATAGCGGCTATATAAAAGTTGTTCCGGTCAGGACAAAATATCCACAGGGCGGCGAAAGGCAGCTTATAAAAGCAGTCCTCAAAAAAAATGTCCCAACAGGCGGTATCCCTCCAATGATAGGGGTGGTAGTGCTTAACGTCGCTACTACTGCGGCCATTGCCGAAGCGGTCATCTCCGATGTGCCCCTGACGCACAGAGTGGTAACCGTATCGGGAGAGGCAATAGCCAAACCGGGCAATTATTATGTTCCGATAGGAATATCAGTCGAGGATTTAATAGAATTTTGCGGAGGTGTTACTCAGAAATCCGCAAAGGTACTCCTCGGCGGGCCAATGATGGGCATAGCGATCGCGGATTTGAAAACGCCACTAACGAAGGCATCCAACGCCGTAACGGTATTAACAAAAGAGCAGATAGGCAGAGCTAAATTCGCAAGACGCCAGACCGCCTGTATTCGCTGCGGCAGGTGTCTGGAAGTATGTCCTGAAAACTTGAATCCCACGAAAATCGCTCATGCAGTCAAACACAACCTTTTAGACGTGGCGGAACGATATTATATGAGCGCATGCATTGAGTGCGGTTGCTGCAGCTACATCTGCCCTGCTAATATAGAGATAACCGGCTATATCAAAACAGGCAAAATCTTTATTGCCAGACAAAAAAAGAAAGTGCCTAAATAACAAAAACACAGCGTATGTTGTATATGTTGATTTTATAATTGGAAAAGAGTAAATGCTAACAGATATAAGAGTTTCCTGTTCGCCGCATATAAGCAAACATCTTTCGACGCGCAGCGTGATGATAGATGTCATAATAGCTTTGGCGCCGGCAATGCTGGCGGCCGGCTATTATTTCCGCATTCATGCGCTTCTTCTTATTGGCACCTGCGTTATCTCATGTGTTGCGGCCGAATGGCTTTGCAATGTAATCTGCAAAAAACCCAATTCGCTGGGCGATTTCAGTGCTGTAGTTACGGGTATAATACTTGCGTTGTCGCTTCCGCCGAATCTGCCTATTTGGACGGCGGTAATCGGCGGAGTTGTTTCTATCGCTATAGGCAAAATGGTTTTCGGCGGTCTCGGAGCGAATATTTTCAATCCGGCTATGGTGGGCAGAACATTCCTGACGGCCTCATTCGGCGTGATGATGACAACATGGGCTGTGCCGTACACTATGGATTCGGATATGTCGAAAATCGCTCCGGAGAACATTTCGGCTTCCAACACAAAGGAATTCAGGACTCAGGCAACGCCATTGGCCTGGAGTAAGCTGGCGATAAAAAACGAGCTGGGAGCCGACCTCTATAG
>DAOUVA010000130.1 GCA_030667885.1 Phycisphaerae bacterium | reverse complement strand
TACCCCACTGCTTTAACTTGCTTAGGCACGCAACGCTCCGGGCCTGCATCTTTACCCGCTGAAGAGCTGGCATCAATACCGCCATCAATAGAGCAATTATTGCTATTACCACCAAAAGTTCTATTAATGTAAATCCTCTTGATTTGTGCATAATATCACCCTTTCAGTCTTGAGATGGTGCCGCTTGTTTGTGAGTCAGACATTATCAAAGCAGCTCAAACATAATAGAAGTACAAAAAACATTTATATTCATAGTATTAGCATACTAACAGATAAATAAAAGGCAATCAAGTAAAATTTAAAGCCCCAAGGCCGATATGACGGTTCGATTAATAACAAGTAAAGCGGGCATGTGCGATAAATAAAAAGGCTGGAGGGAGAAGCTCCAGCCTGTGTGAGACAGTTTTTCATGTAGAGTATATACTGCGAACTTATAAAGAATCTACCGTCTCACCAAAACCAAGATATAGAGAAGAAAAGAACTCTTTTATACTGTTCTGATTATAATCGAAACATCGATTTTTGCAAGCAATTTTTTTCAGAATTTGCCGGTTTTTGGGAGGTTTTTCTCTTATTCCACGGCTGCGGGGGCGACGCCATATACGTAAACGAGTGGCTCCGAGCCGGTATTTTTCACATCGTGGTCTGTTTGCGGGGGTATATAGGAGACCTTGCCCTGGCCGACTTGATAGCAATCCTCCTGCCCGATTATCAGTTCGCCCTGACCCGAGAGAAAAACGAGCAGCTCCTCACGATCTTTTGTGCTGTGTAGGCCGCAGGCCTGGCCGGGGGATAAATATACTCTCCCCGAGCGCATGCCGCAGGTTTCCGGTGAGCCGCTCAGCAGCTTTTGATTTTCGGGTTTTTCGTTCAAATCTATAACGAGCACTTTCGCGGGCGTTGCCATACGGTCTCCTTGATCCAGTAATTAATAAACAGATGAATATATTTAAGATTTTTTTTTGTTTCTGTCAATTACTTTCTTGACGCGGTAGCACAAATATAATATTCTTATGCGCATCAGTGTTACGAATATAACATTTTTATGCGCAGGTGGAATTGGTAAACTGGTTATTTGGAGGATGTAGTTATGAAAAACATTGTTGTCTTAACGATGGTTTTAAGCTTAACGCCCTGTGCCATCATAAAAGCCGCCCCTACTGTCGCGGAGGTAACACATTCGGAATTTCAGGCTGTGGATGCCAGTGGAGAACACGTTTACAACGCGACCGATATGGTTATTCTTGAAGGGATTTTGCTGCACAATCCGGCAGATATGTTAGATCCAACGCCCGATGATAGTATTACAGAGATATTCAATCTCAGTGGGACATGGCAAATCTTTATTCAAGGTGAAGGGGATGACCATGCAGGCACGGCTGTTTTTTTAGGGCAGCTTTATAACAATCTTCCGTGGGTTGCTCCCGATGGAGGGTATTCCAACGAAGTGTTTATATCAGAACTGAGTCGTCTGAACGCTGCCCAATTTAGCCCCGGAGACAAAATACGGGTTACGGGTTATTATCTGTCTTATAAGGGGAAATTAAATATCAATGAGCAGCATAATAATAATCCCGACCACGATTTTACCATTGAACTGGTGGAGCGAGGTGTCGGCTTGCCCAGCCCGGAAGTTGTTACGCTGGACGACTTGAAAGACGGCGATGACGAGTTTATTTTTGACCCTAATCGGCAAAGTGGCTGTGAGTATTATCAGTCCCGGCTCGTAAAGATTGAAGATGTTTATTTCGTGGATGCAAACGACTGGGGTCCAAACGCCGAGTTGGTAATAAGCGATGGCAGGAAGACATTCGGCGTGAAATTTGGTCGCGGCAATGGTATTTATGCCGGCTCGAATAATCTGACCGAGCCTTTTAATGTTATCGGGATTCTGGACCAGGAAAGCCCCGACTTAACCGGTGGTTACCGGCTGTATGTGATGAACTATGACGGAAATGGTTCTGTTTTAGCCAGTCGTGAGCACCGCATGGCGGATAAGCCGGGTGACGTAAATTTGGATGGTGTAGTTGACATAGATGATTTTATCGAAATGATCGAGGACTGGCCAATGTGAAAAACTGTTGCGGCCGGATATTGCAAAAGGTGATAAGCTGTGAAACGGGGCTTTACTTTAATTGAGTTACTGGTGGTTATTTCCATCATTGCTTTGTTAATGGGAATTTTGCTTCCTGTAATGGGGCGGGCTCGTCTTCAGGCAAAAGTTGTTGTGGTCAATGCCGAACTGCGTGAGATAGGTATGGCACTTGAGGCCTATTCATTTGATAATGACGACAAGTATCCGCCGACTCGCGTGGACTGTATGCTCGGAGGCCACTTCTATCAGCTTCCTGTCGAGCTGGTTGACAGTGGTTATCTTCCGGCGCCGGGCAGTGATACTTTTATGGCTGCCGGAATAGAAGACAGGTTTAACCGGGGATATACTTATAAGTACAGGTCGGTGGGGGAGTTGATTTATAATAGAACCATCGTTATGCAGGATGGATCATATCTCTGGGTGCCGGATGGATTTCCAGACAATGAAAAGGAAGAAGGGGATACGTATTACAATTTGAAAGAATCACCTGTAAGCTGGATTGTTTACAGCGAGGGGCCAAAATTTGATCTGAACAATATGAAAGAATTGAAATATCCTGTGCCGAAGCAAACCTGGTATGATCCCGAGACTAATGATGGGGTTATCGTTCGGATGCGTTTGAAGAATGGGACACAGACAGGGTCGTTTGAGAAGTAGTAAATGAAGAACAAAGTGCTTAGTTACATATTAGTATTCTCGGTGGCGTGCGGCCTGCTCGTGGTGGGGTGTGAAGACAAGCCCGGCGAGGAAATTCGTGCAGAGATTGCTGTTACCAATTCGTATTTGGGTTGTGCGGTTCGTGAGCTTTGCGGCGATGATACGGAGGTTCTGTGTTTAGCGCCGCCGGGTATGTGTCCGGGGCACTTTGATATTTCGCCGTTACAGGTCAGGCAGCTTTGTAGTTGCAGGATGCTGCTGCTTTTCGATTTTCAAAAGCAGGTTGAGAAGACATTGTATCGAGTGAAGGAAAGGGGACTGAAGACGGCCATAGTGAAGGAGGCGAGTGGCTTGTGTGTCCCTGAGACTTACCTTGCAGTCTGTCGGGAGGTTAGTGAAGTTCTTTCATCCGAATATCCCGAAATGAATGCCAGGTACCAACAGAGGTTGGGAGTTATAGAAAAGGACATGAAGCATTTGCGGGAGGAGCTTTTGGAAAAAGTGCGGCAGGCCGGCATATCATCGGCCAGGGTTCTGGCATCCAATCACCAGGCTGATTTTGTGAGTTGGCTGGGCTTGGAAACAATAGCGACGTTTGTAGGCAGTGACATTGAAACGGTTGCCGGCATTGATCGCTGCATTAGGAAGGCAGAGGGGCAGGATGTGCGATTTGTCATAGCGAATAAACAGGAAGGGACGGCGATGGCGAAGGCGCTGGCTGAACGGCTGGGGGCCAGAGCGGTTGTTTTCAGCAACTTTCCGGAGCTTCGTGGAGAGGCGAGCGGTTTCGATACACTACTTCGAGCGAACGTAGATGCATTACTTCGAGCAAATGCGGGAGTTCCCCTTGAGGTGGCGAGACAATGACGGAGGGATGCTTAAGTCTTTCTAACGTTGAGGTTCGCTGGAGCGGTCGAACCATACTTGCCGTTAAGGATATGCAAGTCCGGCAGGGAGAGTTTGTTGGTATCATCGGGACCAACGGTGCTGGCAAGACGACTTTGCTGAAAGTCTGCTGTGGTTTGATAAGGCCGAATCGGGGGACGGTCAAGCTTGACGGTCGTGATTTGGCTGAGCTTAGCGCCTGGCGTAAAGCGAATTTGCGAAAGCACATCGGCTATATTCCACAGGCGGCTGAGTACAATGCTGAGCTGCCTTTTACTCTGCGTGAGCTGGTGGCGATGGGCCGAACGAGCGTCAAGGCCTTACTTAGTCGGCTGAACAAAGAGGACTATGAGATTATTGATAGCTGGATTGAGAGACTGGGTTTGTCGCAGCGGCGATCTCAAACGTTCAGAAGCCTCTCCGGGGGTGAGCAGCAAAAGGCCCTTATCGCGCGGGCGATGACGCAGGACCCTGAGATACTTATGCTTGATGAGCCTTGCTCGAATCTCGATTTCAACTGGAAGTATCAGATTACGGAAATCATCGAGCAGTTGCATCGTGAGACCAAAATAACTGTTGTGATGGTTTCGCACGAGACGAGTCTGCTGCCTTCGGTCTGCGAGAGGGTAGTTCTTTTGCACGAAGGGGATGTTCTGGCTGATGGCGATATCGAGGAGGTCCTTGAGTCCGAGGTACTTGAGAGAGCTTATCAGTGTCGGATTGAGATGCTGAAGCTCGCAGGCCGAAGATATACCGTCAATAAGAACCGAATGTGAGGTTGCTGGTTTATGGATTCGTTTTTCTACCTTGTGATGTTTGCGGGCGCTGTTGCCGGTGCGAGTACCGGGCTGTTGGGGGTCTATATTGTCGGTATGCGGATGCCTTTTATCGGGATTTGCATATCCCATTCGGCGATGGCGGGGACTATTTATTCGATTCTATTGGGTGTTAATCCGGTGTGGGGGCCTGTAATTTTTTCAGCGATTAGCTCGATGAGTCTTGGCTTGGTCAGGCCGGGGAGGTCGAGGATAAATGCCAATGTGGCGTTGGCGATTTTTTTTAATTTGATGCTTGGGATTACGTTTTTAGGGATAGGGCTGATGCATGGCAGCCGGTCCGAAGTGCTCGGACTGCTTTGGGGTAGTTTGCTCTTTGTGAGGAAGAGCAGTGTGGTGATTATTACGATTTTTGGTTTGGTTTTTGTGGTCTTTGCCGTTTTATTCAATAAAGAACTGAAAGCGCTGCTGTTCAGTCGAACCATTGCCTCGGCGACGGGCGTGCATGAGAGCTTTGTTTACTGTCTTTTCCTGGCTCTGTGTGGTTTGATATTAGCGGTCAATCTCCCCCTTGTTGGCGGGCTGATGATATTCAGTTTAATTACGTGCCCTGCGGCGGCGGCGTATCAAATATGTACGGGACACAGGTCCGTTATTATTGCCTCGACGCTCTTCGGGATGGCCAGTGCAGTGATTGGCTTCTTGATCTCGTATTACCTTGATCTGCCCACGGGCGCGTGCATTGTCATTGTCAGTGCAATTGTTTTTGCTGTTTCGGCCTCGTATAGGGCTTTAAGGTGTCAATGTAACTGACCGGTTTTTGCTGTCATTTTCTCGCTCCTCTGGAGGATAGGACTGCACATCAGAATGCCGGTAGGTAAGCGTTACACCGAGGCTGCGGGGCTGATGGCGTTAGGAGAAAAGCTAAGATGGAATTTTCAGAAGGACGCGGCCCTCAACGGGTGGCACATTCACGAGCATCATCGACCGGGGATACAGTAGGAGGCGATGATGCCTGGAACCAGGGGCAAGCGCCCGATGATTGGTGGGATGAAATCAAACGAATGCATGGTCATGTTGGGCCTTGGAACGTATTGGGCTGGCGCATTGGTCAGGCGGCATTGCGTGAATTCGATGTCAATTGGGGCAGGCACGATCTCGATATCATTTGCTATATTCCTATGGAGACCCCGTATTCGTGCATGGCCGATGGTCTGGTCATCGGCACAGGCAACTGTATCGGCCGGCTCGATATTCGCCTGGCTGAGGTAATGTCTATCGACCTTGTTCATGTCGCCGTCCGCCGCAAGGAAGGCACAGGCCCTGTTTTGATTTTCAGACCGAAGTCCGGGTACCTAAAGCGCATAGAGAAACGTCAGGTGCAGGAGCTGGAAAAACTTTCACAGCAGTGCATAACCATGAAAGAGAGTGACCTGTTTCGAATCGAGCGGCCTGAGTATTAAAAAATGTCTGTTTTTTACTGATAACTTTC
The DNA here is from genome assembly GCA_030667885.1 of Phycisphaerae bacterium. Taxonomy (GTDB): domain Bacteria; phylum Planctomycetota; class Phycisphaerae; order Sedimentisphaerales; family Anaerobacaceae; genus NIOZ-UU13. The sequence continues at coordinate 3,719 of DAOUVA010000130.1, read as the reverse complement.
TTGATGTGGTAGCACATATTTGCTATTATTATGCGCTACAGTACGGTTTTACTGTTTTTTGTTGCCATTGACGTTGAAAGGTAACACAGAGGATATTGTTATGCACATGGCTAATGAACTGCTTTCGGTTCCGGTTGCTGCCGGTACGTTGGCAATAGCAGCCGGGGCATTGGGTTTTATCTGCAGGAGGGTCAGGCAGGTTATCGCCACAGAGAAACTTGCCCTGATGGGTATCCTGGGCGCGTTTGTCTTTGCCGCTCAGATGGTTAATTTTCAGATTCCGGCGATGCCCGGGACGAGCGGGCATATGGTTGGTGCGGTATTGCTGGCGATCATCTTAGGCCCGCACTTGGGCACAGTAGTTATATCGTCGGTGGTGATAATCCAGTGCCTGATTTTTCAGGACGGCGGGCTGTTGGCTCTGGGATGTAACATTATCAATATGGGGCTTGTACCCTGTTACCTCGGTTATTTTCTGTATAAGCTTGTTATGACGGGCCAATTCAGTAGTTTGAAGTCATACATCGGAGCGATGCTGGCGTGTGTGCTTGCTCTGGAGGCCGGCGCGATTCTTGTTCCGATACAGGCTGCGCTGTCCGGCGTATTAGCGGTGCCGTTCTCAACGTTTCTGATAACAATGATTGGCGTTCATTTCCTGGTCGGATTTATCGAGGGCCTTATTACCGTGACGGTGCTGGCCTACCTTCAGCAGGTCAGACCTGATGTGGTTATAGATTGTCTGCCCGGCAAAGTCAGATTAAGCAGAGGGGCGGTTTTGATAACGTTGGCGATTTTTGCTGTTATTGCCGGCGCTGGACTTTCTTTGCTGGCTTCTGATTTTCCGGATGGTCTGGAGTGGAGCTATGCCGAAAGGCCGGACCAGCCCGATTTCGATAGCATCGTATCGAATGAAGACCCGAGAGTCGCCGCTGTAGATGATTTCCAGTCCAAATATACTCTGCTGCCGGATTATTCGGGCAGGGCGTCAAAGTTAGGGCAAATCGCCGTTGATGAGGTGGACCTGTCCGCCGGATGGACCAGCTTCGCCGGTGTCGTCGGTTCGGCGATTACAATGGTGGCCATCTGGCTTGCCGCGTGGATTTTGAGAAAAAGGCAGCCATCAAAAGCGTAGTTTGCTATAATACAATTTAATAACGGTTAAATGCCCGCAGTGCCTGTATCCGGGGCTCTGCGGGTTTTGATTTGTTAATTTTGGATGTACTGATTAAATGCACCACGCACATATTGATAAGTTTGCTTATCAGGATTCGGTTATACATCGGCTCGACAGCAGGGTGAAATTTATAGCTGTGCTGATCTTTACCGCCGTGGTTATTTCCCTGCCGCGTACATCACTCAGCATTCCGGTCTGCTATGCCATCGGGCCGTTTGCAATTCTGGTTTTGGGCAGAGTTCCGCTGAGATTTGTTTTTAGGAAAATCCTTTTGGTCAGTCCGTTTGTTCTGGTGCTGGCTCTGAGCTGTCCGCTTTATGACAGAACGCCCCTTACTGTTGCTTTTGGGCCGTTCATCTGGCGGGGCACGGTCGGCTGGATGCGATGTTTTACCATTCTTGGAAAGTTCGTTGTAACAATGCTGGCCCTGATAGGTCTTGTATCCACTACCCGATTTAACGATTTGCTTGCCGGCCTGCAGAAGTTAGGCGTCCCGAAGCTGCTGGTTATTCAGCTTGGTTTTTTGTATCGGTATATTTTCGTTCTTATCGACAGGGCACATCATATTTTGCAGGCCAGGGCCGGAAGAAAGCTGCGAAGTCTTGGTTTTAAGAGAGAGCTGAGAACCGCATCCGCTATGGTCGGCTCTCTGTTTATCCGCAGTATTGACACGGCCGAGCATATCAACATTGCGATGCAGGGACGAGGCTTTGACGGGAGATGGCGCAGCATTTCGAAATTGCGGATCCGCCGGGCCGATTTACTCTTTGCCCTCGCGGCTGTTTTTTTTATCCTGGGATTGTATGTTTTCATAAGACCGGTTTTACAGTAAGAAATATCTATGTCCAAAGCGATTGAAATAGAAAATTTTTCGTACGGTTATCCCGATGGCACAATGGCTCTTAGCGAGATAAAGCTGAGCATCGAGCACGGGCAAAAGGTCGTTCTGATAGGACCGAATGGCGCGGGTAAATCGACTTTGCTTCTTACAATGACAGGCTTTGTAAAAGGAACGGGTAAAGTGTTTGTTGACGGACTGGAAGTCAACAGGAAAAACCTGAAACAGATTCGCACCTGCCTTGGCTCCTGCCTGGAAAATCCTGACGACCAATTGTTTATGCCCACGTTGTTCGATGATGTGGCGTTCGGGCCGTTGAATATGGGGCTGGATACCGAGCAGGTAAAAAAACGAGTCGCCGATGCGCTGCAAACTGTTGGTCTGGCCGGAATGGCCGACAAAGCCCCCCATCATCTTTCCGCTGGCCAGAAACGGGCCGCCGCGATAGCGACCATACTTTCCATGACGCCTAAGATAATTACTCTTGATGAGCCTGACGGCAGTCTGGACCCGAGAAACCGCAATAATCTTATAAAGCTGCTTGGCAGTCTGTCTCAGACTTTGATAATAGCGACGTGTAATATGAATTTTGCGGCCGCAATCGCCGACAGGGCCGTCCTGCTGGATAATGGTCAAATTATTGCCGACGGCGATGCTAAAGAAATAATGTCGGATTTCAAACTGATGAGCGAGCACGGCCTGGAAGTGCCGACTGTGAGCGATTGATTGTTGCTTTTGTGGGTGTGTTTTCAAAAAGTGTTTTAAAATTTCTTGCAGCAATCCCCCACACCTCTTAAAATTATACTTTCCAGGCTTAAAAAGAGAGAGGAGTAACTATGTTAGCGAGACTACATAGCGTTACACTTGAGGGTATCGAAGGGATAATCTGCGAAGTCGAAGTTGACATTGCGCGGGGCGGCTTTGAGAAGTCTATTGTCGTGGGCCTGCCCGATGCCGCGGTCAAAGAAAGCATTGAGAGGGTCAGAAGCGCGATTGTCAACAGCGGCTACAGCCATCCCAAAACTGCATCGTTAATAAATCTGGCTCCGGCTGATGTGAAAAAGGCCGGCCCCGCATTCGATTTACCTATCGCTTTAGGTATGCTCATCGGTCAAGGGGCTTTGTTAAGTTCGGCTCTTAATAATACAATTATCGTTGGCGAATTGGCTCTGGACGGCAGGGTAAGGTCGGTCAATGGCGTATTGTCTATGGCGATGACCGCCGCTTCGAACGGCTTTAACCAGATGATAGTCCCTCTGGAAAATGCCCAGGAAGCCGCGGTGGTTGCCGATATCGAGGTCTTCGGTGTCGGCTCGCTCGCTCAGGCGGCGGGTTTTCTTTCTGGGCAGTTGGAGTTGGAGACGACAACCGTTGATATCGATGAGCTTTTTAACGTATCGTCGAATTACGATGTCGATTTTTCAGATGTCAAAGGCCAGGAAAACGTCAAGCGCGCACTCACTATCGCCGCCACCGGCGGCCATAACATTATGATGATAGGCCCCCCCGGCGCGGGAAAGACTATGCTGGCCCAGAGACTGGTGACGATTCTGCCGCCTTTGAGCCTCGATGAATCTCTGGAAACAACCCGTGTCTATTCATCCGTCGGCCTGCTGGGTAAAAACAAGTCGCTGCTGGCTACCCGCCCGATGCGAATGCCCCACCACTCGGCGAGCGGCCCGGCCCTCATAGGCGGAGGGTCGATGC
>DAOUVA010000374.1 GCA_030667885.1 Phycisphaerae bacterium | reverse complement strand
GGCGTTACCTATCGAGGTGCCGGCCAGGGACTTACCATTATCGACGGTAACGATGTTACGCGTGCTTTCGTTGCATGGGGTGACAGGAGCTTCAATGAAACCAACGAAAATCCCAATAATTCAGGCCCGAAGGGCTGGGTGTTGGAAGGAATGACCATTCAAAACTGTGTCGCGGACACTCACGACCGTTTCTCCTATTCCGGGGCGGCATTCGACTTGTTGGACGGTTTCGCGGATAACGATGCCGACGCCAGCGGCGGTCTTAGTCCTGAAGAGGCCGATGTCGATGCCGGCGCTATTCGTCTTGCAGGTGCAGATCTGACCGAAGGTACCGAAGATGATGACCTCCACCGTTTCGCGGCTATGGACGCCGACGCTAATGGTGAGCTCAGCGAGGCGGAGTTGAACGACCAATTACTCTCTACGGACGAGGAATTCGGCGATGAGAGCGGCGATGGCGGCGCAGTCTTTATCAGCAATGAAGCAGTAGGTACCATTCAAAACTGCGATTTCCTGAACAATCATACTCCCATTGCAGGTGACGGTGATGACGGCGGTGCGATCAATATTACCGGTCGTTCGACGATTACCATTAACGACTGTTTCTTTAACGGCAACTATGCCTGTTCTCCGACCAGCGTTGCTGAGTCAGACGAAACCGGTGACGCAGACGGCGACGGCGGCCATATAAAGGTGCAAGGCAACAACCTCACAGGTGGATTCATCATTGTCGGTACTACGCTGATTGCTAACCGCTGCGTTTTCCTGAACGGCAACGCAGAAGACGATGGCGGTGCGATACAAGCAACCGCCGATGGTATCGTAGTCCGCCTCGACAGTTGCTGGTTCGAAGGAAACACTTCCTGGGACAATGGTAACGTTCTGCAGTTCCCGGACGAGAGCCAGAACGAGGTCACGGTCACAAACTGCGTTTTTGCGAACAACGTAACAAAGGCCGACAACTCTCCCGACCGGATGATTGAGACCAGACGCAACAGCAAGTTTATCAACTGTACATTCGTGGGCAACATCCAGGAAGACCAGGACCTTATATACAACAATGCCGATGCTGCGGATGGCGACAATGATGGCGTCGATGACGAAATGACGGATGCGACGCAGGTTGTTAACTGTATCTTTGTCAATAACGTAGTTGGCAATGGCGACGATGTTCTGGGTTCCCGCAACGCCGATTTTACGATTGTAGTGACGAATTGCCTGTTCTTTGGCAATACACTTCAAAACGGTGATCCTGCTGACAACACGCAGAGACCGGACGTAGAGACAGGCAGCATTCTGAGCGACCCGCTATTGGGTGCTGATTTAGTCCCAGGAGCCGGATCAGAAGCCATAGATGGCGGCGTGGATCCGGCCACTGTCGGTGCGACTTTGACGAATGACTATAATGGTGATACACGCCCGAAAGGCGCTGCCTATGACATCGGTGCGTATGAAAGCGAATAGTTCCGCCTGATTTGTTAAATTGAATTAGGTGTTGTATTAATTCGGGGCCTATGCCAGGTGAGGTATAGGCCCCGGTTGTTTTTAAGATCCACACCCAAATCCGGGCAATGAACAGTTAATTTTTTTTGCAGCATGCAGACATTACCAATTCTTCGGCCTGCGTTTCTTGCCGGCCCTTCTGCCATTCTCCGCAATAACCGTTTCCATGGACTTCAGGAATGCGGTATAAAGTTGCTGAGTCGCCCTGCTCATTCACCACGCATGCTTGTGGGGGGTAACGGTGGCAATAACCTTTTGCGCCACTCTTTGAGAAAAAGTTACAGCTTTGACATTGGTTTTTCGTATTGTTCATTTCCAACCTCATCTTCTTAAGACTTTATCTTTACCTTTGTATTCCTACGATGCTGTTTCCAGTTTTCTGTTTTTCCGACCGAGCAGGGACTGGCGGATTCATATTCTCCGACATATTTATTATTTATTACTGCCGCTATATCAGAAGCAGAAATATTAGATGGAGAGGACTTCAATACCTCGGCGACCTGTTTGCTCAGTACGCCATCCGGGCGTTTCTTTAATGTTTCTATTTCTATCTGCTTCTCGATTTCTTCTGTTTGTTTCTGCTCTGATGAGAGTTCCCTTGTCCGTTTTATTAATTGCCTAAGACGTTCTATCGATGGCACTGTCGCCGTGTCGAAAAAATTAACACACCAGAATCCAAGGTCGTGACTTTTCTCTATTTTGTCCTTATCCCTTTCAACCTGCTGCATAAATTTGACGCTTCGCAAAAAGCTGTTCCATACCTCTTTGAGCGGCCCGACCATTTCGGGCATAAATACTTTGAATGTATCCAGAATATCGTCAAACCGCCTTTGGTGTTCCGCATCTTTGAAAAATTTCATAACGTAGAAATCTGAGAACCAGTCTGAAACCCACTTTTTGCGGAAAGCTTTGGATGTATGCTTAAATCTTTCTCTTTGCTCCTGGAGCCACTGCTCCAAACCGGCGACAATTATCTCCAGTGATTCGACTGCACTGGCTAACCCGTCTTGTTTGATTTCGTTATTTTCCATATCCTTTTTCATATTTAAAGCTCCTTGTATATTATAGCCCGCTGACCATCACAAAAGGACAACAGCAATTTTTCCTTCAGCTAAAATAGCCGGCGTTATAATAATCTTTTGTCGGACTCATATTCACATAACTCCTACAGTTAAAGTTTAAGTAATATGCTGCAGGAAGCAAAGATGCGGAGTAAAAATATTTGCACATAAAAGCCCTTTTTTAGCTTGATATCGAGGTTTTTGGCGATATATTTATATGGACACTTTCGGTATGTTCCATTCAGAGATGACAGTCCTTGAGGCCTCTAAACAAAGCATACTGTTAATTGAGTGCTCCGATAAAAAAGGCCTTAATAACTATGTCACGTGCGATAAAATCTCCTGTTTTATTAAAAAATGCGGGAAATCCCAGCTTTTTTGGGTGAAAAAAACCGGATTCCCCCTTCTTTTCGGCTAAAAAACCCTGTTGTGAACTGTTTTAGGGCATCATTTTTGCCGATGTAAATAGGATAAATTAACCAAAGATGCTGAAAAAAGCCAAAGACTTTGTTTCATAGAGCGGTAACGTGAATTTGCCAAGTATTCGAAAAAATATTGTTTACGAATTATCAACATCTGAAATGCAAATAAAAGGTTAGGTGAAAAATGGCAGACTGGAAAGAAAAGTTAACGGATTTGTTTGAAAAAGAATCCGGGGAACAACAAAATCAAAAGACAAAGCCCGATGCTGCCACAGAAATACTTCAACAAAAAGCTGATAAATTTCTGTGTTCTGTAGTTGATCCGGCTTTACGGGATTTGGCCGCAGAACTCTATAAATATGAAAGAAAAGCCTGTACTTTCGGAGGAAGTAAACTTTCCAGAGAGATGGAGGTTCGCTTTCAAAACAGAGTGGAATTCCGATATGTTATGGACGTATATACCGGAACTATTAAGACCACAGTACATACCAGTTATCAGGCAAGATATCAAAGCGGCCGTGAGGAACAAGGTGAAGCGATGATAATGAAGGATGGCAAACAAGCAGATATAGCTGACATTACCAGAGATGATATCATCAACAATTTTATGAGGCAATATATAGTGCGGGAAACACCCTGTTCATGTCAATAACACCGAGCCGGCCTGGCGGAAGGAGCCGGCTTGGTTTTTTTTATCAAATCTAATCTCGAGCAAAAGCGGGTACATCAGGTTATAACGAAAGACCCCCCTGCTTTGCAGCCGGCCGCAATAGAGCGAGTTATTTGGATAGGCTCTTAATATCGAATGTAACGTTTTTTCCGAATGTAAAGATTTTTGCTGTGAACCAATCAGGTTGGTCCGGTGCATATCGAAGAAGCTCTCTATTTTCTTGCCTCCGCTGCAATAATTTGGCATATTAATGTCTATACGTGAACATCTTAGAGCCGGGGAGGCCGGGGCCGTCGTGGCAGTCCGGCTTTGGATGGCTAAGAAGTCGATATTCAATATAGTTCGCTGTTTGTAAAGGAGGCTACAAGAATGAGAAACAGAACTGTCGATGTTTTCGGGCTTTTGACCGGCCTGGCCGTTTTCATAGCTGTGAGTTGTCTTTTTGCATTCGATGTTTGTGGCCAGGACTATTCCGGGACAAAAACAGGAAATCCGGCACATGCAGGAGACACGCAAGGCAGCGAGCTCTCACCTGCCGTGCAGATGCAGTTCATGAGGCCGGGGCAGTTGGAGGCGGCCGGACGGAAGTTTCCCGTGGCTTATGTCCCATTCGGCTGCATCGAGTGGCATGGCCGGCATCTGCCGCTTGGCACCGATGCCCTGAAAGCTCACGGCATCCTCGTTAAGTGTGCGGAAAAATTCGGCGGGGCGGTATATCCTCCGGTGTACTTTCACAGCGGATTCAACCAGGACCATCTCGTGCCGGTTATCACCGACCTGTTCCAGCGACTTAAAAAGTCGGGCTTTCGTGTAATCATAGGAGTATCGGGCCATAATGTTCAGCAGCAAATCGATATGATTAATAAAGCGCTTGAGCCGGTCGTGGCCGATGGCAGCGTTAGAGGAATCGGGCTTTGGGAAATATCGCTTAGCCGGGGGCCGGAATCGAACACCGACCATGCCGCCAAATGGGAGACATCGGATATGATGTTCTTTTATCCCGGGCTTGTGGACCTGTCCGAGTTAGGGACCGGCCCTCTTGCCCCTAATATGAAACACCCCGACGGTATTGGCGGACTGGACCCCCGAAAGCACGCAACACCAAAAGTGGGTGAAAGGAACGTTGATTTGGCCGCCGAGGCCATCGGTAAAAAGGCTGTCGAACTGCTTGAATCACTGCCGAAAGACCAAAGAGAATTCAGGCTCAAATCTGTCAGCCCCGGACACTGGTGGATGATCTGAGCATTCTTATAGCAAAGCGAATAAGCTGCCGATAATATGATTCCAGCCTGTTCGAAAGTCAAGTTGCATTCAGGCAATTG
>DAOUVA010000117.1 GCA_030667885.1 Phycisphaerae bacterium | reverse complement strand
TTTCATAGAGCAGGGCGGCGTTCTCCGTATCGGGAACTTCGGGTGGTATAACATCTGAGGGTTCCATGGGCCGGCCGTCTTTTTTAAGGTCGGCATAAGCCTGGCGAAGCTTCGATGAAGAGACACTCACCGCAATAGCATATATTAAGCCGAGTACAACAAATACTATGGCAAGGCCTTTCAGGATTTTCGCAGTTCTCTTTTTCATTATAATTCTCCTTGAAAGAGTTGTTTCTATGAATAGGAATCGGATACTGGTTGGGCTGGAAACAGACGGCTTCTTCCTCCATCCAGCGTCTGCCCGTTCGAGGCTCCGTTCTGCTGCATTTCATTAAGGACCTGCCGCACTCTCTCGGTATAGTCTCGCAGCGCCGAAGCATTGGTCAAAGATGGTCTGCGATTGACTGAGACCATATGTCTTACGAAAGGACGATAGGGCATTTCAGGTAGTGTCTCCAGGTCAGGGAGTTTTTTCCTTGTAACTTGGGCATCTCCGGGACGCCATTTTTTAAGTGTATGGTCGCTGGAAAAATTGACTATCGATATAATGAGCACAGCCGCCGCCGCGGAAGCTACGAGACGCCTTATGGGAATCTGCCATGGCATTTCCAGGGAGGTTTGGTCCCATGCCTTTCTTGCTTCAGTGGTGATTCGCTCTTTCAGCAGGGGAGATGGCTCAGATGGGTGTGCTCTTCTCAAGAGGCGTTCGATCTTATCATTCTCTAAATCTTTCTCGTTCATAATGTAAGATTCCCCAATAAGTTTTGCAGCTTCTCTATGCCGTAACGATATCGGCTTGCTACTGTGTTTTGAGACAGTCCCAAAAGTCTGGAGATTTCCAAAAATGTTTTCTGCCTGTATATCTTCATAATAATCACTTCTCGCTGAGGCTGCGGTAGCTGTGCTAAGGCAGTCTGCAACTGCTCAGCCAAGTCGCTCGGTTCCCGATTGCTTTCGCTTACTATTAGCCATGATTCAGTTGTCCCCTGAGCTTTCTGGTCTCTTTTACGGCTACTAATCAGCCTGTAGGCTTCATTTCGGGCGATTCTGTACACATAAGCATCCAGGCATCGTGCTCCGGCCAATCTATGGCGTTTGCGAACAATCCTGACAAATACTGTCTGGAGCACGTCTTCGGCATCGTGTTTCGAGCAAAGCGTGGCCTGGAGAAATGTGAGAAGATCTTTCCCATAACGGTCCCACATTAATTCCACTGCCGCCGGGTCATTGTGTCCCAGAGCCGCTCGAAGAATATTATCAGATCGATTCTCGTCCAAAATGTTGTCCTAATCTTCGATTCATAAGTAAAGACCTTTTAACGTTGCTGTTTTGTCTATTAATTAAAATTTTCTTACTAAATTTTCTGTTTACAATACAAAAACTCCTATAGCTATGCCACAGCAAATAGTAAAGATGCCTGCTGAGCCATAGAATTTAATTTCAAGATAAGGCGGACTCAGATACAATAGCTGTTGTTCGCTTTGCGATAAGTATCTGCAAAAAGGGTAGGACAGAATTTTCAGTAATAACACCTGTTAGGAGATATATCATGCGACTGTCGTTCAAATGCCTTGCCGTTTTTCAGTTTTGCGTTCTCTTCTCAACCGTATCAGCGGAAGATGTTAAAACAACTGATGTTTATACCCGCATTAAGGCTGGTATAGATGCGGTTTCGGCAATCAATACCCATGATCACCTTATGCCGTTCGAAAAGATAGGCAACCGCAATCTGACAGACCGCGGCGAGGGGATGACACTGCGAAGCATCTGGGCGGGAAGTTACTTCCCATGGATTCATTCATTGGAGCCCTGGCCCAAAGACGGCTCGTTCGATACGTGGTGGTCCAAAGCACAACACAACTTCGCTAATGCCAGAGCAACCAGCTTCTATAGATATTTGTTGCCCGCATTTCAGGATTTGTACGGCGTTGACTTCGATACAATCACCCCCAAGCAGGCCCTTAGGCTGAACGACAGGATATTCGAGAACTACAAAACCGACAAGTGGCTGCGCGAGGTTATCACCGAGAAGGCGAACATCGAGTTGATGGTCATCGACGCATATTGGGCCCGTCTCGATTTCACGACACATTACCCATTCACCGTAGCACTCTGTAACGTAACGTCAGTCGTGCGGGGTTTTCATCCATCTGAGTTCAGCGATCCCTTGGAAGATCCATATGAATTCGCCCGACGTCATAACATCAAGGTCAACTCCCTGGACGACTATTTGGCCGTGCTTGATCGGATAGTAGTATCGGCGAAGAAGGGCAAGGCTATCTGTCTTAAAAGCACTTTGGCATACAACCGGACTTTGCGGTTCGAGAACGTATCTAAGGAACGTGCGGCGGCAATCTTCGGACGGTCTCGTAAGGAGTTGACCGGCCGGGAAATTAAGGATTTCGAAGATTTCATTATGTGGCGGCTGGTCGAGCTAAGTGCCAAACACGACCTGCCGTTCCAGATTCATACAGGGCAGGCCAGGATTCAGGGCTCCAATCCGATGTTGCTTGTTGACCTGATACAGGCGAATCCCAAAACAAAGTTCGTTCTGTTTCACGGAGGATTTCCCTGGGTTGGGGAAACCGGCGTGATTGCCATGCGATTTCGCAATGTGTGGATCGACTCGGTGTGGCTGCCGACTCTGAGTTACACAATGGCCAGGCGGGCCTATAAGGAATGGCTGGAAGTCGTCCCCTCGAACCGTATTATGTGGGGCTCTGACACCGGGACCGCCGAAGGGATATATGGGGCTACCGTGTTTACAAGACAGTGCCTGGCCGAAGCATTGGCCGAGAAGGTCATCCGAAAAGAACTCAACGAGAAGGATGCACTGCGAATCGCTCGGCAGGTCATGCGTGAAAACGCGCTGGAGTTATTTCCTCAACTTAAGGAACGACTCTGGCGAAAGTAAGAGCAAATATACCAAAACAAATGAGGTGAGAAAATATGAAGAATTTATCGATAGCTTCAAAAATTGTGCTGATTATTGTATTGGTTTTCAGCATATGCGCTGGAGGTTGTGCTGGTGTCAAACCGAGTTCACCTTGTAGGATTTCGGTCTTGACATACAACATCTATCATGGGGCCGATGCCAATGGAAATTCAAATCTGGATGCTGTTGCCGGGATAATAAATTCGCTTAAGCCTGACCTTGTAGCGCTGCAGGAGGTGGACAATAAAACAACGCGAGCCAAAGGTCTTGACCTCACTGCCGAATTAAGTCAGCGTACAGGAATGCAGGGTGTTTTCGGCAAGGCAATGGATTACGCCGGCGGAGGATACGGAGAAGCGGTTCTTACCCGCCATCCCATTATCTATACTAAGAATAATCTTCTGCCGCACACTCCTAATGCGGAGCCGCGGGCCGCCCTGGAAATTCAGATAGAACTGCCGACTAAAGAGAAGATAGTCTTCGTAGGTACACACTTAGACCATGTGCGTGACCAGGCTAACCGGATGCAACAAGCTGGCCGCATCAAAGAGTTATACCAGGACTATGACCTTCCAATAATCTTAGCCGGCGATCTTAATGCCGCTCCAGGCAGTGATCCAATTAATCTTTTAAGTGAGCAGTGGGCTTATGCTGCTCAGGATGATCCACAGCCTACCATGCCTTCTGTCAAGCCGAGGAGGAAAATCGACTATATTATGTACAAACCAAAGGAACGATGGAAAGTTATAGAGGTACGGGTAATAGATGAGAAAGTTGCCTCGGATCACTGCCCTGTTTTTGCGGTTTTGGAATTACTTCCGGGCAGCTAAGATAAGGAATATCGGATTAAATTTCGGAGATACCTGCGATGAACAACAGCAGGCTGATGAGTGAAATTCAAGTTTAAGAGTTAACGGCAGCTAACGTGTAAATGCAGCCTTAGGAGAAAAAAATGAAAAGACGGGATTTCATCACCGCAACAGCCGCCGCCGTAGCGGGACTTATATTTGAGTGGAAAACATCAGCCTCGGATAATCCACGGGCAAAGAAGAGGCCCAATATTCTTTTCATTATGACCGACCAGCAGCATGCAGGCATGATGAGCTGCACGTCAAACAAGTGGCTCAAAACGCCTGCTATGGACCGACTTGCTGCCTCGGGCATCAGGTTCGAAAGGGCCTATGCCTGCAATCCCGTATGCATACCGAACCGCTTCAGTTTGCAGACAGGTCTTATGCCAAGTGCGATAGGAATGAGCCATAACGGTGATTCCGGACAGGCCGCTGTAACCGACGCCATGATGCAGCAGTCGCTTGGCAGCCTTTTCAGCAAAGCGGGCTATGAGACAGTTTACGGTGGCAAGGTGCACCTGCCGAGGAAGATGAAGGGTGTGCAGGACCTTGGATATCGGAATCTGACTGGCGACTCACGCCGGGGATTGGCCGATACCTGTGCGAAATTCATTAAGGCTCCCCATACCAAACCGTTCTTTCTGTTTGCTTCGTTTATCAATCCTCACGATATCTGCTATATGGCTATCAATGATTTCAACCGCACACAGGGGCAACCACCCATAGGCAACATAGATTCCAAAACCTGCGAGGCTGTTCTGGATCGCGTGCGAAAGACCGGGGATATCGATGCTTTCGTAGAGGAAAACTGTCCTCCACTTCCCGAAAATCACGAAGTGCCCGAAGCTGAGCCGGAATGCATAATGAAAAAGTACATAAATCCAAGACCTTTCCAGGCATACACCCGGGAAAAATGGACGAAGAATCAGTGGCGTCTGCACCGATGGGTATATTGCAGGCTGACTGAAATGGTTGACAGGGAAATCGGGATATTACTTGATGCTTTACGAGAAGCACATATTGAAGATAACACCCTGATAGTCTTCACCAGCGACCACGGTGATATGGATTCTGCGCACAAACTTGAGCACAAGCAGGTGCTGTACGAGGAATCCGTGCGTGTTCCGTTCATAATGAGTTACAAAGGGGTGATTCCTGAAGGTGTAGTCGATGATACCCATCTGATTTCCAACGGTCTTGACCTTCTTCCTACTCTTTGTGATTATGCAGGCATAGAAACTCCTGAAAAACTACATGGCATGAGTATGCGGCCATTGGCACAAGGGGGAAATACTAACCGATGGCGTGAATTCGTTGTCTCAGAGAGTCAGCTTGGAAGGATGCTTCGAACGGACCGCTTCAAATACTGTATTTTCGACTCAGGTGAAAACCGCGAGCAGCTCACAGACCTGAAAAATGATCCGGGTGAAATGAAGAACCTTGCAGGTATCGAGCAATACAAAGATGTCCTTGATATGCATCGTCAGCTTTTACGCCGATGGATTGAGAGAACCGGCGATAAAATTGCGGCCGAGTATGTTAATATCAAATCCTGATATTCTGCAAAGGCAACTCGATACAATAGGGCTTGGAAAGTTTCGCGAAGGGGTACTGCCGACGACCCGGCGTACCAGGCTATTCTCAATGAACTATCCACCGAACTGGACAACTGGTTCGAGCGTACTAAAACTGAAGAAAGTTAAAATAAACTGAAAAAAAACTGTTTGATCTGATTATTATGTGATTTCAGTGTTAATAGGGTATTTTTTAGATAAATTTTGATTTAAATCCTTGAAAATGTTATAATTTTTATAATCCCCGAAATTAAAAGGAGTACAACAATAGGAAAGGGATTGTCCGATATTATCTGTTTTATATGCGGCTTTGCCCTTTGCCGTCTTTTCAGACGAAAGTGTTCAAACTTTAGACCAACGTGTACGGCAATTGCTGGATAAGAAATTTGTACGTGGAAGAGTTCTACTTGAAAATCCTATAAGCCCTTAATGTATAAGAAGATACGCTTTTTTGTTGCGGCGGAATAGATGGATGACTCCAGCAAAACTGCTGGACTGTATGTGCCAAATACCTGATCTGCAGCAAAATAAGGCCCGGATAGACTCGGGCTGGCTATAATTGCAGAAATAGACTGAGATTACGCTGCATAGGCTGTCTCGCAATTATTAAAAAAACGTTACATTTAATACCATAGATGGCACTTAGATATAGTTTTGTTTAATATAAATAATGGGATTCCTGTAATGGTTCAAGAGTTGAGTGAAATTGAGCTGATCAGACGGGCTCAGAAAGGTGATAGGCAGTGCCTTGAGCAGTTAGCCCGGCAGGCAAGAGAACGCCTGAGGACGTATGTCTATCGTATGACTCAGCGAGATGACCTGGCTCAGGAAATCGTACAGGAGACTTTGTTGGAGATGTGTAAGGTGTTGGGAAAGCTAAAAAACAATGATCGATTCTGGCCGTGGCTATATGGTATAGCCGTCAATAAGCTGCGGCGTCATTACAGAACCGAGCAGAAACAAAAAAGGTTGGCGGTCTCCAGTGCGAAACGCAAAGGCAGATACAAAGACCGGCAGGATGGGCTGGAGAACCTCGTTAGCGAAGAGTTGAAACAGATTGTTTCGGGGGCAATGAAAAAGCTAAGGACGCGTCATAAAGCGGTCCTGATAATGCGATGTTATGATGGTATGACGCATTCGGAAATTGCCGAGTCGCTGGGTTGCAGCGAATTTAGTACGCGTATGCTTTTTTTACGTGCGAAAAAGGCCTTACAGAAAGAGCTTTCACGTAACGGTATTGGCAAGGGCGCTCTCCTGACGGCTCTCGTGCTCTTCGGAAAGATCACCGCTCCAAGTAAGGCCGCTGCGGCACAAATTTCAATCTCTGCCTCTACAGTAAAAGTTGGCTTACTAACCGGAATAGTCGGACTCGCGACCACAAAAACCGCGATTGTCACATTCACAGCGGCCAGTGCTTTAACTGCCGGTACGATAGTGACGACATCGGCCCCCTGGAAGGACGCCGATGTTCCAACGGCAAATACCCAGGTTATCAGCCAATTCGACCAGAACAGCAACGCTCCTGAAGAGCATTGGTACTATTTTCCGCAAGGTGCCTCACAATTCATGATGATGCGGGCAACATCCGGTGTGGTTGGCGAAAAGTCCTACAAGCTTGTACTTCAGAACGAAAATGCAAATTATTCCTTCGGCAACAATAGTGTTAACATTAACAACTACCGTACTTGGGCCAGTGACTTTAGCGTTCTAAAGTTCCCCACAGATGATCCTGAATTGGTCGATTTTATCTGTAAGGTTGAAGGAAGCTCACGTAGTATGAAGCATTTGCGGGCCAAAGGTAAAGGCCTTTTGGTTATTGCCGCACGCAATAAAGATAACTCTGAGCCGTGGGCTATCCGGAGTTCCAACGTTTTGGAAGAAGGTTACTTTCAATCTGACTGGCCTACGACAGCCAATGTTATTGATAACCGGGATGTTATGCATAAACGCGGTTGGACTTACTTTAGAGTTACAGGCCAAATAAACGGTGAGAATGTCTCTGGAATAGGAAGAATACCGTTTGTTTGTGCTACAAGTACACAATACAGCCCCTGGTTGAAACTGCGGGTCGGTTCCATGACGATAGTCGATTCGAAAAATGAGGCTTATGTGCACAGTTCGCCGTCTCAGAATGTTACTAAGTACCAGAGTGGCAGCTTCTTCAAGGGATTCGCCAAACCCTGGCTGGGACTGCACACAATCGATGTAGTTCGCCGCGATGCTGCTGCACAGCGTGTTCGATTTGAAACAAAGCATACGCCGGGCAGCCGGTTTGCACAAGTCGAGTTAATCCGTGAAGGACTTAGGTTAATATACAATATTGATTTGGAAACTGATGTTATTGATGAAATCACCTTTTTAACCGACCAGGGCGAAAAGGGGAATCTGAAATTCTCATATATTCAGACAATTAACGATGTTATTAATGAGGAGTTTGTACCTCCGAGCAGAT
Organism: Phycisphaerae bacterium; assembly: GCA_030667885.1. GTDB lineage: Bacteria > Planctomycetota > Phycisphaerae > Sedimentisphaerales > Anaerobacaceae > NIOZ-UU13. The sequence goes on along the minus strand of DAOUVA010000117.1, from coordinate 2,199 downwards.
CAAAAAGCATGGGAGCCTCGAAAAGCAGCTCGGGTCTTTTGTGGCTTACACAGTTAGTGGAGGGATCACTAACTGTAGATTAACTCAGAAGATTTATCTCAAAACAGGAAGGACACTGTTAATTGATATGAGGTATTATATTTGGTCCGGGAAAGGCAATGAAAATGAGACTGGCAAGAACAGGTTGGAGTTGGATTACTGCCGCTATTGTCGTAAGCGTTGCAGTATGCCTGGTTCCTGGTCAGGTTCATGCATGGACCTATGAATACCGGGACGATTTCAGGACCAACAAAGCTGAAGAAGACAGCTACCTTCACTCGATATACTGGCCGCAAGGGGCTTTTCCCCCATCGGAGTCATACCTCTACCATAGTGATACGCAGCAGCAGCAAGAATTAGGCTTCGGGGACTACAACGGCGAGGCGGCGGTTCTTGGCTATTTCTTTCCGGTCAGTTCAGCAAAGTCCCCGGGGGCTGTTAGTGGATACCTGAATATTGACATACGTTTTCAGGACACCACCGACCTGGTTTCCGGCTCTTTTCAATACTCACTCTCAGACGATGGTGTCATTTGGTCGTCGGCACGGCAACTGGGACAGGGAAGCCATAACATCCCTCTGGAATCTGTCAGTGGTGTCTGTTATGTAAAATTCCGTGGGACTGAGGTCTTGATTGATAATATTGAGGTGTTTTTGGATTCATCCTCTGCCACGATTGAAGTACCGCGTGATTTTGCCAACATCCAGCAGGCGATTGATTCTGCTTCTTACGGCGATATCATTGAGGTTTCGCCTGGTACATATACCGGAAATGGTAACTGGGATATCGATTTCAAAGGCAAGGCAATCACAGTACGCAGCTCATCAGGACCGGGACGAACGACTATTGATTGTGCCGAAGGTCATAGGGGTTTCTATTTCCACCAGGGGGAAGACCGGAATTCTGTTCTTCGCGGTTTTACAATTAGAGATGCCGTATTATCGGGCTCTAAGATTCCGTCTGAAAATTCGAGCTGGAATTCAAGCCCTGCACACCCGATCGGTGGCGGTATATTCTGTGAATTTAGCAGCCCGAGCATCATTGATTGTGTGATAACGCAATGTGAGGCCGAACTGGGAGGCGGAATCGGTTCTGTTGGTGGTTCGCCTTTGATTATTGATTGTACTATCGAACAATGCCGGGCCGGAGGATTTGGAGCTGGTATAGGTCTTATCAGAGATTCCGATGCACGGATTGTAAATTGTACCATCAATAGGAACACCGGTTCTGATAACAGTGTCGGGGGTGGAGTATATTGTTTGCAAAGCAGGCTTATGATGGCTGGTTGTGATATTTCCTTCAACAGCACACAGGGAAATGCTCAAGGCGGAGGTATTTACTGCGGAGACCCTTCAACGCAGGCCACATTAGAACACTGCATTATTTCGAATAATAATGCCCAGACTGGCGGTGGCATCTTCTCGGATTCATATGCCGATCTTAGTATTACAAACTGCACAATTGCTGACAATACACATTCGGGGGTTTACGCTGATGCAAGCTATATAGCAATCAAAAACAGTATCGTATGGTACAATGGTGGCTCAGCAGTCTCGCTCAATGGTTCGCTTTCGTCCAGCCTTCTCTATTCGAATATCGAAGGATATTATCAGGGACAGGGTAATATTGATTCGGATCCTAAGTTTGCATCGAGAGGAAGTGACTATCATCTTCGGTCTAACCTGGGCCGATTTAATTCGGGCAGTTGGGTCAAAGATTCGTTTAGTAGCCATAGTCCTTGTATAGATGCAGGTGACCCCCAGGACCCGATAGGAGCAGAGCCTTTCCCGAATAAAAAGCGTATCAACATGGGAGCATATGGCGGGACACGCCAGGCAAGCAAAAGTATCGGTCCTCTTATTTTTCATGTTGATGTAAAGGGTAATGATTATAACGCTGGCCTGAGCAGAGACGAATCATTCAGAACCATCCAGAAGGCAGTGGACGAGGCTTATGATGGCGATACCGTAATGGTCTGGCCGGGAACCTATCGTGAAGCTGTATTTGTAGAAGGAAAATCAGTAACTATTCAAAGTGCGGACGATGCGGCAGTGGTTATGGCTCCTTCTAATGACCCCATTGCATTTACTTTTCAGTTCGCTGAGGGTTTAAGAAGCGTCCTGCGCAATTTTGTAATCACTAATTGCGGAGAGACAGCTA
>DAOUVA010000231.1 GCA_030667885.1 Phycisphaerae bacterium | reverse complement strand
TTATTTAAGGAATCCTGCTTTCGCTGGAATGACAATATTGAGATGCGTAGTTTTGTTACAAGCTGTTAATCTATATCAGCGATATCGCTCTGGGGTTTGCCTACGAGATGGATTCTGTTTTTGCCGCTTCGTTTTGCTTCCAGCAGTGCCTTGTCGGCCTGCTGAAAAAGCTCCTGTATTGTGGAGCCATCCCGTGGGAAGCTTGCCAGGCCGCCGCTTATAGTCAGGACTCCCTTGCCCTCCGGGCCTAATCCTGCAAGCGGGGTCAATTCTGAGTTCTCCAATTCTCTTACGAACCGCTTTGCTATAAAGATAGCTTCTTTGGGATGGTCGGCCCTCGGCGAGCGCCTCTCGTCAGGAGCACCAACGGGTTTATCCTGCGGGTCATCCCAGAAAATAACTGCAAACTCATCGCCGCCGACGCGGCCGACAACATCATGGCTGCGACAACAACGCCGCATTAAAACAGCGGCCTGCTTTAAGACCTCGTCACCGACAAAATGGCCGTAAACGTCATTGTAATGCTTGAAGTTATCGATATCAAAAGCCAGCAGGGTCACTCTCTTGTTTTCTAAAGCCGCACGTTCTATAATCTGCCTTGAAAATTCCCAGATATATCTCCTGTTTTTCAGACCGGTCAAATCATCCTCGGTAGCCAATCTTTCCAGGTGTTTGATTTTCGTTTCTATCGCCGCGTCAGCAGGGGCAGAGAGAGCGACCTTACTCGCACTGCTATCGACAGTGGTCATAATGGTTTCGTAAAGCTTGTCCGGCTGAATGGGGCAAATCAAATAATCGTCCGCCTCATTTTTACCATTGGAGGTTGAGGCGAGAAGTTGAATTGCTATCGGCTCTTCATACATCCGGGCCAGAAGAATAATTTTCGCATCGCTGATGTCCCGCAACGCTTTGAGGGCCGAGCTTAATTTGGCCGAGGCGCCGGCCATTACAATGCCGATTCCTGCAAAATCATTCTTTGCCGCGGCATTGACAGCATCAAGCATATTGGCGCAGAGTTCATATCGCTCATCCGTGATGTTACCGATATCCAGAAAGGCTTTGCCAATGTCACCGACAAGCAGAATTTTCCGAGGGTTTCGGTTGGAAGATGGATCATGGCTTTTCATCTGACTGGACCTCAAGTAAAGCATCTAATTCGGCTTTAGTAGTACGAAATTCATCTTTAAGAAAGCCGGATGCTCTACGATTTTCTTTTTCTCCTGAAGAGCATACTTTGCCGCTGGCCAGCACTTTCATCAGCACCTCTTCAATTTCAGCGGGCTTTTCTATCAAGTAAGCCCCTGATTCAATTGCCTGAAGGATTAGCTTTTGCCTGCCTACCAGGTCTCTATCGGCAAGACAACAGCATCTATACCCCTTCGCACGGGCTATATGGAAAAATCGCCCTTGTTCTTTGCTTAATATTCCGATTCGGCTGACAATCAGCGTATCGGGGCTTTCTCTTTTTGCCAAATCACCGACAGCCGAATAGACATTATCGAAAAGTACAAACTCAACGCCGAGGCGTTCAAGCAAATTCATTGTCTGGCGGACAAAATCATCTGCCAAGCCACCGATTAAAACCACCTGCAACGGCAAATTAGAATCACCCTTTGACACTGTCAAAAGCCCTCATTCAATATATAGCAGTAACAAGGCCCTAAAAGCGCAAAGAAGATGCCTCCAGAGTCCTTTATATTAACAAAATCCACAGAAAAGTCAACTCAAATCACCCAAAACAGCAGTTAATCGGCGTCCGATGGTCAATACTCGAAAATAGCATGTAATAAAATATTAATTACTCGGCAGGCTGTCCAAATTCTTTTTGACTTGTTCGGCACAGAAGCCGGACGGATACAAATTGATGAAGCTCTCCAGAGTTGCCCTGGCATCCGCTAAATACTTTGTCTTCTGCTCTAAATCCGATTGGCCCTGATACAGACCAATCTTCAAAAGGCCTAATTCATACAATGCCAGCATGCCGCCATCGGTTTTTTCAAATTCCTTATGCAGCTGGCTTAATTTCTCAGTTCGCATTTGCTCGTCGGCAATAAGTTTTGCCTGAGCTAACAGAATATTGTCACGAAGCCGGTCCTTATCATCCATTTGTTCAAGCAATCTGTCGAGACGCTGAGAGTAGTCGGATGCGTATGAATTCAGCATAACAAACTCCGCCAGAGACCCAATCGCCCCTTGCTCATCTGTTCGATTCTCAGGGCCAATCAGCATGCGCAACTGATCTATTTTTCTTTGCAGTTCGTCAAACTTCGGTAATGTCATAACAGAGTCGGCGGGAAGACGAAACAGGCCGAACAACGACTCATCTGACGGCTGTTCTTTTTCGAGCAGTTTCGATCGTTCAACCGCCAACATGGTCTCTGCCTGGACAAGAAGTTTGTCTGCCTGTTCAAATTTGCCCTGACCGGCCCAATGTTTTGCAATCCGCCATCGTGCCTCTATTGATTCGGGACTTTTTCCGAATTCACTGTACAGCCGATACCATATTTCGCGTGACCTTTCGTAGGGATAATCGCTGTAAAAATGTAAAATTTCCTTTTGCCCAAGCACATTGATATCGGGGCCGTATTCGCTTAAAAGCGCTTTGCAGTACAGCGCTATCGGCATCCGATTGCTGTTGGAACGTTTATTTATAAACAAATCATACCGCCCAAAGAGCCATTGTCTTTTCTCCTGGTACTGGAGCTCTTGAGGGACTGTAAGCCAGCCTGGCCAGGTGTCGTAGCTTAATTTAATCTGGATTTCTCTTTTAAGTTCCGCACGCAGGGCTATCGGGTCGGCGGGATAGAAAAAACCTTCGAGGTATTTCTTGATAAGAGGATCTTTGGTCGTTTTGTCCAGTGTTTCGGTGATACTTTGGCCGTGAAATTCACTGACTTGCTCGGGCTTATTCTTGGCCACATAAAGCTGATAGTCTAATTCGTCGAAGCCGATTGTTACTTCAAACACAACAACAGCCAACACAAGTGTAATGGTTGTAAATATCCAGACGAGGCCCGGGCGATAACGCGTAAAGTGGCCTATGCCGAGAACAAATCCTGCTATTGTTAGGGCATCAATCCAGGCAAAAATCCACGGCGCGAAAGAGAAACCCCATTTAATAGGTTCGACTCCCCTTACACCGCCAAAGTATGCCCAGTAAATAAGCTGCGGCGCCGTGCATAATGCAATCGCAACAAAACGAGAGCGAAAGCGAAGAGGCCGGCACGCCACTGCAATACAACTTACTAACAGGCAAATTGCAAAACCCGGCAAATTTGCCAGGAAGAACACGGCCAATATAAAAATAAAGCTAAAGCCAAAGCTCATGAGCTGGGAAATCAAGACAGGAACAATTGACATAACCCCCATAAGCAGCCCTAAAACAACAATCTGCCAGGGGTATTCGAAAATGCTCACTCCGCTTATGACTGTCTGGCCCAAATGCCAGAATCCCGGTCTTGTCGCCGTTTGAATATCGAATGACCAAAATGAGCCGGTCGCAATCTTCGAGAAGAAAAAACAAGCCATACCAAAAGCAACAACAGCAAGCAGCCAGCATCTCTGAACATTCTTATGGCTGTAGTGGAGCGTGGGACCAACAGCCATAAAAGACTTCGAGACCGCTATCGGTGCCTTCTCTGTCTCATTATTATCCATAAGCCTCACTTCGTCGTAACTCATGACCATGGTCAAAAACTCGAACCATAAACAACGAGAGACGGGGCCCGGGTTTATGTCCCTTCACCGCTGCTGGCAAGGTAAGCAACCTGCTCGGCTGTAAGTTTGTCTATGTCGATAAACATTGACTTCAGTTTGAATTTGCTCACTTGCTGCTCTATCTCTATCGGAACATCGTGGACCGTAACAGAAAGCTTACCACGTTTTTTTACAACATATTCAGCCTGCAGGGCCTGCGTAGCAAAGCTCATATCCATCACACTTGCCGGATGCCCCTCAGCAGCGGCAAGATTAATTAATCGGCCTTCGGCCAGAAGATAAATCCGCTTGTTATTTTTCAGGATATATTCATCGACGACATTGTTGCGTACATTCCGGATTACCTTCTTGCTGAGCTTTTTCAGTGCCGGTATATCTATCTCAACATTAAAGTGTCCGCTGTTGGCAACAACGGCCCTGTCCTTCATCACGCAGAAATGCTCAGCCCGTAAAACATGTTTATTACCGGTAAGCGTTACAAACAGCTCGCCGACTTTTGCCGCTTTTGCCATCGGCATAACTTCAAATCCGTCCATCGCCGCCTCAAGGGCCTTTACAGCGTCAATTTCCGTAACGATAACGATTGATCCCATACCTCTTGCTCGCATAGCTAAGCCGCGTCCGCACCAGCCGTACCCTACGACAACAACCTTTTTGCCTGCCATCAGAAAATCTGTCGCACGAATAATACCGTCAACGGTTGATTGTCCTGTGCCGTAGCGATTGTCGAATAAATGTTTTGTCGCAGCGTCATTTACAGCAATGGCGGGAAATTTTAACTTCCCTTCGTTTGCCATCGCACGCAAACGAATAACTCCCGTAGTGGTCTCTTCCAAACTTGCAATAATCCGGTGAGCATCTTTTTTTCTGCTGGTATGTAACTCGTTCACCAAATCAGCACCGTCATCGAACGTAATAACAGGCTTATGGTCAATTGCAGAGTAAATATGTTTGTAGTATGTGGCCCGATTTTCGCCGCATATTGAAAAAGTCGCAATCTTGAAGTCCTTCACTAATGAGGCCGCTACATCATCCTGCGTACTGAGCGGATTCGAGGCACAAAGAGCAACATTTGCCCCGCCAGCCTTGAGTGTTCTGGCCAGGTTCGCTGTCTCTGCTGTTACATGCAGACACGCCGAAACATTCATACCCTTCAATGGCTTACTCTTTGCAAACCGTTTGCGTATCGCCGCCAGAACCGGCATATCATTGTCTGCCCAGAGAATACGTTTTTTACCGCCAGCCGCTAATGACAAATCAGCTACATCATACTTCATCTAATAATCCTTTCAAAAAATTAATTGGGATTGAAGACTATAAGGTCAATCTTTGAAATTTGCAACCTTTTATTTGCGCAAATATAGCTGTATATACTCCATAATTTATTAAAGGTCGTTTTAAGACCTTTTGCGGGCTGATATAAGTTAATCCTGGTCAGAGAGTCGGCAGTTCGTAACCTTTGCGATACTGTTTCGTCAGGTATGTATTTGCCTGTGTATCGTCTATGAATCGTTCGCGGGCGGCATTGAATTTTAATCGCCGACCAGTCCGCATCGCTATATTAGCCATGTGGCAGAGCGTCGCAGAGTAATGCCCTTCTTCGACGTCGGCGTTCAGGTCGCTGACTTTGCGGCTGCGCACGGCATTGATGAAATTTAATGTATGTGTATCACCGCTGCGCGGGCCGGCCGGTCCTTTTTTGCCGTCCTTGAATGTTACCTGCCAGCCTTTTCTGCCAATCGATACAGTCCCGTTATCGCCGTAGAAAATGTTGCCGTTGTCGTGGCCTTCGAGTGAATATGGACTCCACAGCCGCATTTCGTACATCAAATACACATCATCATATTCAAACGTAGCGACCTGCGTGTCCGGCGTCTGATGGTCATCATCGTAGAACAACTGCCCGCCACTGCAGGTGACAGCATTGGGGAGCTTAACACCCAGACCCCATCTTGCGATGTCAATTTGGTGTACACCGTCATTGCCCATGTCACCTGTTCCGTAGTCCCAGAACCAGTGCCATTTATAGTGGTATCGATTTTGGTTGAAGGGACGTTTGGGCGCAGAGCCAAGCCACATATCGTAATTAACACCGGGCGGCGTCTGGCTGTCGGGCACACGACCGATAGGGCCGCGCAACTGGCTGTTGATAGCCTTTGCCATTCGGATTTTACCAAGCTTGCCGGACTGTATATACTCGACAGCATCGTTAAAACTCTCATAACTTCGAGACTGAGTGCCATGCTGAACAATCTTTTTATGTTTGCGCGCCAGATCAACAAGTAAACGCCCCTCGGATATAGTGTGGCTCAGCGGCTTTTCGACATATACATCTTTTCCCGCAATAACTGATGCCGCCGCCAAAGGAACGTGCCAATGGTCCGGCGTGGCAATGCAGACTACATCCAGCGATTTGTCTTTAAGCATTTGCCGATAGTCGTTGTAGCCGTCAATCTTTTCTTTGCGGTCTTTGAATTTTTTGACTTCGCGGTCTAAAACATTTCTATCAGCATCGCACAGTGCCACGACCCGCACTCCCGGAGTATTATGGAAATTGCCGATGAGTCCTCGACCCCGCCCGTTAACACCAGCGGCGGCCACGCGAATATCACCATTGGCCCCCCGCACCCGGGAAAACGGCACCGCTAATGCGGCACCAGTGACCAACGAACTCTTCACAAAATTTCTACGTGTTATATTTTTCATAATCAATCTCCATTAATATTCCATATATAGAAAGAGAACTGCGGCTTCCTATGATGGAGCAGCGTTATCGGTTTAATTTCGGTACATTATTCTGCAAATGTCCTGAATCGTTTTTCCATTTGCTCGGCTGTCCTTATCCCTTCGTAAACAATTACAAGAAACCTGAAATGCGCCTTTTGGCCCTGTTTAAGCTTAAGACGAAGCGGTTGAACGAGATTCTTCTTATACTTGCTTTGTCTTTGAAAATCAGCCTGTCCCAACGGATTGGCGGAAAATAAACCATAACTTCTAACATACCAATAAGTGGGATAGTTGAGACTGGCCGGGTGATTAAGAATAGCTATACCCACTACTTTCCCTTTTCTTATTCCCTGTAGAGCGACCCATCGCGCACGTTTGCCCCATACATTCTTCGCCGTTTCATCGCCGTTGGAGCTGAAGTACCTGCCTGTCCCGGAAACTGATTCTTTCGGCAGCGGCCGTCCCGGTTTTAGTATCAGATTCGAATCGCCTTCTCTCAAACAGTCGGCAACTCGAATCGCAAATACACCCTCTTCGATATCTTCAAACACCACTTCGTCCTGTCT
>DAOUVA010000293.1 GCA_030667885.1 Phycisphaerae bacterium | reverse complement strand
GAAAAGAGGCTTTCGACAGGTGGTGGCATCTGGGCCGGTGCGGCCGGCTATAGCGTAATTGCCGTCGAAGACAGTGATATTCTGGATGAGATTGGTATCCGCTCGGTGAAGAAAGGAGATTTGTATGTTTCCGATGCGGTGGAATTTGCTACTGGTTTGTGCTATAAGGCCACACAGGCCGGGGCGAGAGTTTTTAACCTGACCGAAGCAGAGGACATCATTCTCAAGGCCGACACAGTCGAAGGCGTAGTAGTCAACAGTACAACTATGCGGCTGGCCAATCTGCCGGTTGACCCGTTCTGTATTTCGTCTAAACACCTTATTGATACGACGGGCCATCCCGCGGAATTGGTTAACATGCTCAAGGCCAGAAAGCCGGAGCTTTACCCCAGGCAGTTGAAAGAAGGCTTTATGGATGTCGAGCGGGCCGAAGAAGGTGTGGTAGAGAAAACAGGAGAGATTTTCCCCGGGCTTTATGTCGCGGGCATGTCCGTGTGTTCTACCTTTGGGCTTCCAAGAATGGGGCCTATTTTCGGGGGAATGCTCAAATCCGGCAGGAAGATTGCTGAGATGATAAATGGAAAACTTTAAACTTCCAACACGAGAGCAGTGCTTTAATATCCTGCGGGAATATCATGTTCCCTCGCATATTTTAGACCACAGTTTAACTGTGGCCGGATTAGCCGTTTTTTTGGCGCAAAGGTTAAACGAAAAAGAGATTAGGGTGGATGTAGATTTATTGGAGAAGTCCTGTTTGCTGCATGATGTTGCGAGGGTTTGTGATTTTAAGGAATTGGATTACAGCAAATTCGAGCAAACTGTTACAGAACAGGACAAATCCAGGTGGCAGCAGCTAAGAAAAAGATATAAAGGCATTTCTCATGAAGAGGCTGCATATGATATTTTGAAGGCAAAGTATCCGGTGGTTGCGTTGGTTATAAAAAAACACAGGTATATGGGCATGCTTGATGAAAAGAGCAGGCCCGATACGTGGGAGCAGAAACTGCTTTTTTATTCAGACATGCGGGTCATGCATGATGAGATTGTGCCGTTGAAGCGAAGACTTGAAGACGGGCATAGAAGAAATGTTCATTTTCACGGTACGATAGAGCAGAGCAGGACTAACACGGTCAAAGTTGACCCGTTAATTTGTCGGCTGGAGGAGGAAATTTTTGAAATATTAGATTTAGAGCCCGCTGATATTACAGGGGAATTTATAGATTCTTACATGGAGAAGGGCCAGGCAGGAAGTTAGGCGGTTGTATCGGAATTCTTGTTTTGTGAGAGGGTGGAGGTAAGTTCTTTATATGAACCTCTTTGAGTGGCTCTTATGCCGGAAAATACCGTCACTGCCAGCATAATAGCGAAGGTTATGGCGGTGAACCAATATCCCCATGCAGCGGTCTGGACGTGGGCCATTTTTATCACGACCGTTCCTATGGCAAAGGACTGCAGGAACATTTTTATCTTGCCCGAAACCGTTGCGGCGAAGTTAATTCCCTTAGCCTCGGCGATATGGCGGAGTATGGTGACATAGGCTTCTCTTGATATGATAATGCCGGCGACGGCCCATTGGATTATGCTCATTGTTGTATCGGGCAGGCCGAAGAGTTTTGGCTGGCCAATTATGGCAAAGCATATGAAAGAGCCACAAACCAGGGCCTTATCGGCAAGCGGGTCCATCATTCTTCCGAATTTACTGGCGACGCCGAGTTTTCTTGCGATGGTGCCGTCGACCATGTCGGTCAGGCCGGCAATGACAAAGAGAATGAAGGCGACATCGAGAAAATCAGGAAACGGCAATTCACCCTGGGCATATCGGGGCGGCGAGAGGAGAATCATAATAAGAAAAATGACCGTCAGAACAAACCGGCCTAAAGTCAGGATGTTTGGAAGGAGCTTTAGCATACAGTAAAGTTTACAATATTAGCATTCTGATTCAACACTAAATTTGACGGACCATTAAATCATAATTTTTTGTACCGACGACCCTTGTATTTATGAAATTGCCCGGTTTTGCCGAGCAATTGCTTATTATACAGATGCTGTCGATATCGGGTGCCTGTCCGTAAAAGCGTCCTTTGCCGCTGCCTTTGTTATCAACTGAATCAACCAGGCATATCAATTTACTTTCGATTCTATTTTGATTTTTGGCAAACGCGATTTCCTGCTGGGCCAGCATCAGTTGCTCCATTCGCTGTTGTTTGACATGGCCGGGTACCTGGCTTGGCATTTCAGCCGCCGACGTGCCGGACTCCGGATAATATTTGAAACAGCCAAGGGCGTCGAATTTCGCCCACTTGACAAAATCCATAAGTTCCTCGAATTGCCGGTCGGTCTCACCGGGAAAACCGACTATGAGAGTTGTTCGCAAGACGACATCGGGCAGGTTTTTACGCACCGATTCGATGGTTTTACGGATTTGTTCGCTGGTATCGGGCCTGCGCATCTGCTTTAAAATCAGGTTGTTTATGTGCTGGATTGGGATGTCCAGATAGTGAACGACTTTTTTGCTTTCAGCGATGGTTTCGATTAGCTTTTTGGTAATTCCTGCAGGATACAGGTACATTAATCGAATCCAGTTTAGCTGAGGGATTTTCTCAAGTTCGGTCAGAATAAAAGCAAGGCCGTTTTTGATTTTCAAATCCCGGCCATAACTGGTGGTGTCCTGTGCGATGATGTTCAATTCGGCAACACCAGCCGATGCGAGTTCTGCAGCTTCAGCAAGAACAAGTTCCGGCGGCTTGCTGCGGAAACGACCCCTGATTGCCGGTATTGTGCAGAAAGAGCAGCGGTGGTCACAGCCTTCGCTGATTCGCAGATACGCCCAGTGGCCGGGCGTGATAAGTAGTCTGGCGCGGTCATCATGAGTTACTTCTGAGTGGCCCATATAAGCCTGTGGATGTTTGGCGTTGATTGTCTTTTTGATTATTTGCGCGATATGGTCTCTCTGGCCGAGTCCGACGATAGCGTCGATTCCGTCGGCCTGCTCGAACAATTCCTCTCGTATTCTCTGGGGCAGGCAGCCCGCGACTATGACTTTCTTTACAAAGCCTTTTCTTTTGCGGTCTAAGGCGTGGTTTATTACTTCGAGTGCTTCAGCTTTTGCCGGTGCGATAAAACCGCAGGTATTGATTACGACGATGTCAGCGTTGTCGGGTTCCGGGTCAATGATAAAACCAGCCTGCGCGATTTCGGCCAGCATCTTTTCACTGTCGACGATGTTTTTTGGGCAGCCGAGCGCCACGAATCCAACGTTTAGAGGCTTTTGTCTCTTTTTGCTCATAACCCGGCCAAAATATCAGAAAATCACCGCCGAGTCTAATATTTTAACCTGGTGGGACCGGAAAGCCCTCATTTTGCAGAAAGATGCTTGCGGATTAAAGGGTGCTGAAGTATGCTATTTTTGGAGTACAGGGTAATTATGATGGTAATCGAAGCAATTATGATTAGCAGCCAGACGATTCAAAACAGCCGAAGGTTTTTCGGGTTTGTGGCTGCAATGGTTCTGCTTTGTGTTTGTGGCTGCGGGGACTTCTTTGCTCAAAGGCCTACAGAGATTCAAACCAAAGACATTTTCCGTGAGTTGAGTCGGGTCAACGTGGTCTCAGATGTTGACAGGCCTTTGCCGGCCTTATACACTGCCGGGCCAAAAATCGTGTCCGAAAAAGACGGGGCCAAGTTGTTTTATTTTACCAGACACAATTCTCCCGCCTTGCTGGCAGGGCTAATCAAAGAACAACTGGATTATCTGGTTAGCCAAAACCCGGCCACCAATCAGCTTGTGGTAAAGTGCCCCAATAAAGAAGAGGCGGATGTTGTTCTAAGGTTTCTAAATGAGGTTGATGTGGCACCGATTCAGGTCAAGATAGACTGTGTTATTTCCGAGATATTTGCCGACCTGACAATGGACTATGAAACGACATTGGAAATAGAGGACTTGTTCGGAGAGGGTATTACGTTGAGTTCCTTTATGCCAGGTGCTTCGATGCGCGCGCCCGGGCGCAAAGGTATAGGGTTGGAAGTAGGAATAAGCCAGGACAAATTCCGGGCAGTGATAGACGTTCTTGAGTCGCGCGGATACGCCAAGATACTGATGCATCCTACAGTGGAGGTGGTTAACGGCAAGACGGCGCGGATTGAGACAAAAGAACGTGTGCCTATCCAGGAGAAGATTCTTTCCGAAGGTGCCTTAGTCGAGACAGTGATTTATCAGGATGTTATTGACTATCTCGATGTGACGCCACGGGTTTATTCGGATGGGACTATCGGGTTAAAGACCGCCGCCGGCATATCCAGCAGGACCATACCCGAGGGTGTTACTCAGGCCCCCATAATCACCACCCGGGAAATTAAGAATGAAGAGAACCGCATAAGAAAAGGCCATAGCCTTATAATCGGCGGGATAGTAAAGACCGAACGCGTCTCCGTTATTCGTGGCGTGCCGTTCCTTAGAGACCTGCCTGTGCTGGGAATAATATTTTCGAGCAAAGACTTTGAGGACCGGGCCAAGGAGATACTTTTCATTCTTACGCCGAGCATATCGACCAACGGCAGCGACCACGCAGAAATTATTGAGCGGATAAGAGCCAAGCATACCAGGCCGGAATATAAAGCAGGCATCGAAGAAGTTTTTACTGACCCATTTGGTGCCGGAGTGTATAATGAGCGAATCAAGACGTCTGAAGTGCCGTGGCAACTTGAACAAATAGAAGCCGAACTCGACAGAATCGAGACGTCCGAAGATGCGGACCAGATAAAGGAAATACTTATAGGAATAAAAAAGACGCTGCGTGAGATGCCTGAGGGGAAAAAGGTCGACGACTAACACGCAGAGCAAACAGAGCAAATGCGATATTCGGCAGAAGTTTTGCCGTTGTTTTTCATTTGATGGTTAGCTGTGTTGTATCCGAACTGAATTGCTAAAATTACATTTTTAGTGAAAGGAAGTCGCATGGATGATTTTGAAAGCAGTAATTTTCCTTCGCCCGAAAGAGACACTGGCCCTATTCCTTTTGATGACGGGGCCGATCTCAGTGGGCCCAGTGTTTCGCATTCGCCTCTGGATTTAGGCGGTGGCGGCATCATAGAGCAAATACCGAAGGAAGAAACCCCAAAAATTGAGATGCCAAGTTCGCCGCCTGCACCTGGGCCGAAGCCGCCGACCGTGAGTGTTCCGGCAGAGGCACCGACGTCGGGGGACCGAATAACCGGCGTCAGGACCTTCTTCACAAAGCTTCATGCCGGTGCGATAACATTTCTCGACGAACAAATCGCTAAGTGGCTGAAAGAAAATCCCGGCATTACGATAAAACTGACCAATATCGTTACGGGTGAAATCCAGGGCAAAAAGACCGAACCCAACATTATCGTTACAGTTTGGTATTAAGCCTTAAGAGCGTTGAACTGAGGCAACAGTTGAAAAGGTCCTGAAGATTCGACACGCGGATATATTAATAGCGGTGGGAACGAACAATTTCCATGGAGTCTAAGCTCAAGGACCTGCTGGGTCTGCTACGGCATTTCATCGATTGCGGCAGTTAGGTCTTTTTTGCTTGCCAAACCGACCCATTTCTTCTGAACCTGGCCATCTTTGAATAAGATAATCGTGGGAATCGCACTTATGTTGAATTCCATTGCGCTGTCGCGAGCATCGTCGGTGTTGAGCTTGCAAATTTTCGCTTTTTCTGAGTATTCGTCCGCAATTTCTTCGAGAATTGGCGCCATCATTTTACATGGGCCGCACCAGGGTGCCCAGAAATCAACCAGAACCGGAATATCGGAGCTATGAACAGCCTCGTCAAAAGAAGTATCGGTTAACTCAATCACATTACCAGCCATCGCTTTATCCTTTCCAGGGCTCCTGTTTGCGAGAGATTGCCTAATGAGTCCCTCTAAAAGTTTCTAATAACAAGCTGTAACCATTCTATTGAACGGGCGAATTTTTGTCAAACACTAATTTTCTTCAGTAGAAACTGAGTTCTGGATGGAATTTGCGCTTTCTTCTTTTGGCGTATGGAGCTGAGAGGTTGTTTTTGGCGGCAATTCGACGATAGGGATAT
>DAOUVA010000311.1 GCA_030667885.1 Phycisphaerae bacterium | reverse complement strand
GCCGATTTTATCCGAGTTCGCGCTCGGCATGTTTAACAATATGATCGACCTCCCGAGACAAAGCGTCATCAAGTGGTTGACGAGTGTGTGTTGTCAGGATGCTCTTGACATGTTCAGTGAGCCGCTCGGCAAAGGAGCTGCATCCCTGACTCTGCCAACCGTCAAAGCTCTCCCTTGTCCATAGTTGGCTTGGCAACCAGAATTCCCGACGAAAGTGCTCAACCGTATGTGGCTCCGCCAAAAAATTACCGGCAGGCCCCACCAATTTAACAATGTCGGTAGCCAGTGTCTCGGCATTGACCTCGAAACCGCGTGCGATTCGTCTGATGTAATTCATAAGCTCGTTGTCGAAAGCCAGCCATAGCAGACTACCGGCATGGTCCGTTCCGCATATACCACAGTGGCCAAAAGTATCCGCCCCGGCCAGAACTCCCAGAAGCAGTGAGTTTGCTTTTTCGATACCTGCCTGAGCATCAGGAACTTTAGCATCAGTAAGGCCAACATTGATATAGACGGGAAAGCCATAGAACTGTGCCATCTTAGTCATTGCCAAAGCCATCAGCCCCTGTTCCGGTGAGCCGAATGAGCAGATGCTTGTGCGCGGGTCCATAATATGCGGGATACCGCCGTAAGTTATGGCCGTACCCGGTGAAAGTAATTGTGTTACTACAATACCTGCCAATATCTCGGCATTTTCCTGCGCTAATGTCCCGGCCAGGCCCGCCGGCGCTGTTGCAGATGCCATCGCCATCGGACCGATACTCACCGGCTGGCCAGCCTGAACGAACTCCCTGACTATATCAAGGCCATCACGCGGCAATTGAAGCGGGCTGATGGGTTCGATAAAGGCTTCGACCATGGGATTTGCCCGCAGAGCCGCATCCCCGCCTGCGATTGTGCGGTAGATTTCCAGAATGTAACGGGCGGTAGCGCCATTGCGGACCCAGCAGCGGGTTGGCTTCGTAGTCCCCTTGACCAGTTCGCCGGTGAGAAAGACATCTCGATATTTCTCAGACACCTCTTCCGGCTGAGCCATAACCCCAACGATATTGATGTTCTCAAGGGCGTCTCCGAGACATATCGCCTCCCTGGCATCCTGGATTGTGGCAGGTCGTCTCTTACCGGTCTCTGTATCTATCCAGCCGAATTGCCCCGGACTTGACATTAGAATTAGATCACCATACCCGAATCTGACGGGCTGGGTACTGTCCCGGCCATATAATAAGAATTTCTTACCAGCCTGTGCAATACTCTCCATAACGAGCTTCTCCGGAAGGTGCGCTATCTTGTTATCCTGTGACACCTTTGCACCCGCCTCGCCAAGAAGCTGCAATATCTCCTCGTGATGCACCATAACACCCGTGTCCCGAAGGATTGCTATGCTTGCATCATGTATGTCTTGAATCTCGCGCTCGGACAGAAAATTAACTTGTATTTTTGCCATTGTTGACTTATCCGGTATAAAAGTCGGCAAAGCTGAATGCATCAAAGGTTGACATTTAATAGCTTTTGAATACCGTAGTTCCTTTGGATAAACATATCGGCTGCCGGCAACTGCTCACGCGGGATAACCACCACCGGATTATCCATCTCAAATTCGATTACATCATACTTGGATTCGGGATTCAGTTTCTGAGCTGTCAGTATATCTGTGACCGAACGTATCGTCATACCATTATATTTTTTAACAACAATTTGACCCAGGTTACTGTAGCCAAGGTTGATATTGGCCGGAAGGATGTAACTTAGTATCACTATGTCACTGCGTTCAGGAGTAGGTTTAAAGGAAAGCTCTCGATATTGATGATATAATTGCGGCGAGACCTTGCCGGCCCAATCTTCGCCCCATACAGCCAAATACCCACGGGTAAGCTTTTGCAGGATAAATCCGCCCGTGATGATGTATTCCGGCTGTTTATCATATTCGTGATACGGTACCAGCATTTCTGAGGCCTTGAAATTCTTAACCTCGGACTGGACCTGAATTTTCTCGCCGTCACGCCAGAGTTCGAATAAAACCTTTTCGCCGGCAGTTTTACTTGTAATCAGTTGAGGGAAATCCAGCAATTCATATTTCGGGTGAATGAATTGGCCGTAAGAATTGAGTGAATTGCCGTTAATCGCCAGGATGACGTCAGCTTGTTTGATCACATCGCTGCCTGTCCCAAGATTATAAACATCGGTTACGTAAGCGCCGGCCTTGAGAGATGCCGGCATCTTAAGAAAAGAACGCATAGATGGATCAAGAAGTGCCGAAGTGGTAAAACCAACCGAACCAAAGCCCTCATAATCGCCCCTGGCAACGGCTGCCAAAAACCTGTTGATTGTCTCGGCCGGGACCAGACTTGATTCTTTTTTATCATTGGACCAGAACGCTATACCGATTGGTTCTGAGTCAACACAGTAAACTTGTCCTGATCCCGTACGATGAGATGTATTCGCTGCGAGATAATGGAGGCGACTTTCGTACGAAGTGTTTGTTTTTCGAACTATTGCGCGGTCAAGATAGCCGCGCCCGTTATATAAACGATTATCCGATGAAAGCCAGTAAAAATCCACTTCAGCTCCCTTACGGTAGTCCTCGGTAAATACAAGCGGCTTCAAAGGCTCACTCAATGCATTACGATCAAGTTCTATTAGACAGAGATTACTTTCATAATCGATAACTTTGATCTTTGCGCCGACAAATTCGTTTTGCCCATACCTAAGGGCTTTCATAAAGGCTAAATTTGCAACACTCCAGGCCGTCGTCAGTACCTCATATTCACCGACAGCACAGCCGCATGCCCAGTTTTCCGTAAGGTCTTTATGCATCCATGGCTGACTCTGCTCGTAACCGTAAAAGGATGTTGAAAGGTAAACAATGGATTGTTTCATTGTTTCGGTAACATCCCCCTGGCGGCGTCCGGCCATTGTTGGCTGTGAATACAGTGCGATAACAGCACCGAAAATGATAGATATGAAAACTATGTGTTTTTTCATAACTTCTCCTCTAAGTGGGTTTCGGCAGGTACTTGGTATTTGTTAAGTATGAGCTGGTGTCTCAGCCGGGCCTTTTTGGCATCGATGGGTAAGGTACGATTGTCACCCAGAAATTTAATCGAGTAGAAATCATCGACGTTCTGCTTAAAGGCTTCGTAAACATCATCAAGACTCCAAATGCTGATTCCATTGATGCTCTCAACCGGCCGGCTTCTAAAACCAGCGGCATAAGAGTTGACCTCATCTGGCATTATTTCCGCAAGGACTATGTACTCCTTGCGCTCACGGTCGGTATTAAGCTGTATCGAGTTTCTAAAAAGGTATCGCAGATAGTGGGGAATATTTGCCCGCCAATCTCGGCCCCAGGTTTCGAGGTAGTTTCGTGTTAACGGAACAAACGTAAGCCCCGCAAAGCACACATACCGTGGAGAACGATCGTATTGGCGAGCCTGTTCGAGAATCGGCCTGTTCAGAGCCACCGTTGCGATCTTTTTCATTAGTTTACCATCGCGATAGAAAGTAAGCTCTGCCGTTTGGCCGATGTGTTTGGTCTCGATTACCTCAGACATATGCAGTCTCAGGCCATATATTCGCACCAACCCGTCATTGTCAATGTTATAATCATCGATTGCTGTTATCACATCATCCGCCTGAAGTAACTGCTCGACCGAGCTGTGCATCATCGTACTTACTACTATAATGCCATCCTCCTGGGGTGGAACTTTAAGATAATCCTTATAACTGGCACTGTGGAGACCCGGATACATCAGGACACCTAACGACCCAAAACCATCGTATTGCCCGTCCTCTATATCAACGAGAAAGTGCCTCATAACAGTTGTCGGAATCATATAGCCTATATTATCTGCCATTTGCAGGCCCTGGAAAGCCACCCCAACAACTTTTCCGTTTTGTATAACCGGGCCGCCGCTGTTGCCCGGATTAATAGATGCGTCCGTTTGTATAACAAGGTGCCCATCGGCCCCACTGTGAACATAAGTATCCGTCTCGATTCGCGAGACCACTCCCTCCGTAACGGAAATGCGGCTGCCTCCCATCGGGAAGCCGTATGTTGATACCGTGCTGTTTACCTTCGGAATTCCTGCCAGCTCCAAAGCTACAGTATCGTCAAAAAAACTCTTATCGTCGGGAGTTAATGTTGCAAGGTCGCAATCGTGACCGACAAAGGTAACCTTGGCCGGATAGCGTTTAGCGACATTCTGCTTTTTTAATTCGATGTATTTAAAGTTGCTGACGTTATGGGCGTTGGTAAGGATTCTATTTCCTGCTATTATAAATCCTGAACCGATGCTTTGATTCATCGCTTTCTGTTTCCAGGGTGTAACATAGTCGAAGTCCTGATGGACGCTTCTAATTAAAACCACTGACTTGTCAAACTCCTGCTGTTCGTTGCTTTGAGATGCATTCACGTTGCCCGAAAACACCGACAGCGCAACCGCCATAACCAATATCCACTTTTGAAAATACATAACCTTGGACTCCGAAAAACGCTTTAATTGCCTCGTAGGCTCTGATTATATTGTAAAAAAACTTTCAACTATATTAAGCTTCTGAACAAAATATTGAAAGAATATTTCATACGTAATCCTCAGATAAGTGCCTAAGACACAATAAAACATCCAACTGTGGCTTCAGAAACACGACAAACGAGCAAAAAATCCGTTCATAAAGAAAATATTGCCCTCTGACAGTTTGACAATGGTGTATAATAAAATAGATTTGGGACTTTTTTGGGTAACCACTTTATAAAACTAAAGAACATATTTAGGAGGGTATAATCATGGATGCGGAATATTACTCTACCAATATATTTAAACCTATTCAGGCAATTTCAAAACATTTTGTAAGGTACATTGGAATTGTCTTATTAACAGCAATAATATTCCCTGGTTTAGCTGATAATGCTAAAGCAACATCCATACTATCAGACTTCTCGCGCGCCTCTACCTATATTGATAACCAGTGGTATTATTTTTTAGATCATGGGCAATATCAATATCTCGATAGAGGACAGTATTATTTGATTGGAGAATTGGGTTATTTTCTGGGGCATCAGTATTATCCCAGGTTGTATGAAAAAGATATGGATCAAAATATTAGATTCACAAACATATTAAACAAAGGCTGGTTTATGTTTTTGGATGAGCAGTTTCCAGTTAATGAGAATGCCTTACAAAACAACTATTACTTTAATGCTCAGAATTCTATCGACAGACAACATTATTTTTTCTCAGATAAGGGACAGTATAATTATCTCGAAAAAGGACAATATAATTTATTGGGTGGATTGGCTTATTCATATAGATACCCCTATTATAGAAGACAATTAGGGGGAGGAATTCAAACGATAGATGTTGTTACTAATCCGGAACCTTCAACGATTGGTTTTCTGGGACTTGGAGTATTAGGAATTTTGCTATTTAGAAAAAAAAGAAGAACCTTGGTAGCAACCTAAATGGTTCTCAGTAATCCTTAAACCTTCTCATCCACTGTGGCCAGTCGCCCGGCACAACACCCCCGGCTTTTGTCCATGGATTACTACTGTCAAAGCTGCCATGCCAATTTAATGTCCAAAGTTCCTTCAGCCCTATCTTGCGAGTTGACCAGTCCATAAAGACTATATTTACCTCACCGTTGTGCCGACTCGTACAGACACGTCTCATACCGCCCCCGAAAGCCCAGAGGAATTCTCCATCCTGGTCCGGTGGCGGGTCTAACGGCTCCGGCCGGACCAGCATAAATCCGTTGTCCATTAATACAGGAATCATACTCGAATTCTTTTGACCGGTCCGGCGCCATTTGTTCTGAGCGTCATGCGTCCCATTAACAAGGTCACTGTCATTGACCCACCAGTTAATACCGTAGCTG
>DAOUVA010000428.1 GCA_030667885.1 Phycisphaerae bacterium | reverse complement strand
CTCCTCTAATTATAGAGGCGGACTTTTTCTGCCCTCACTAAATAGGAAATCTAAGATATGAGATACATAATACACAATATGCTATACGCTCTCCGCTGTACGCTCGCCATCCCACGAATTATAACATATTTCCAAATGCACTCTATTTTAACAAACAAAGCCAATTTTGAAAATGACAAAATGAACATAAACTTAGATATGACAAGTATATACGAAATTTTATACCGCTCACCGGGTCAAAAAACAAAGCCAATTCAAACCCAATTTAACCCAAAACAAAGCCAATTTAAGCCAAAACAAACCCAATTCAAAGCCAATTTCTTTAGGCAAAACGATATGATATCAGGACTTGTCCATCAATTTGATAAAATCATCGAACAGATAGTTCGAATCGTGTGGTCCCGGCGAGGCCTCCGGGTGATACTGGACGGAAAACGCTGGTTTGTCTTTGCAGCAAATCCCCTCGACCGTATTATCATTGAGGTTCAGGTGCGTCAGCTCTACGGCTTTTTTATCCAGCGAATCCATATCGACACAGAAGCCGTGGTTCTGGCTGGTTATCTCAATCTTTTTCGTTTTGAGGTTCTTTACAGGATGGTTTGCCCCTCTGTGTCCGAATTTGAGCTTATAAGTTTTTGCCCCGAGCGCCAGTGCGAGAATCTGATGTCCCAGGCATATCCCAAAGATAGGCACCTTGCCGAGAAGCTTTCTTACCGTCTCAACGGCATAGCTTACCGGGGCCGGGTCGCCTGGCCCGTTGCTGAAAAACACACCATCCGGCTTTCGTGCCAGGACCTCCTCGGCGGGCGTATCAGCCGGAACAACGTAAACATCACAGCCGTAAGAACGAAGCAGCCGAAGGATATTCAGCTTCATACCGAAATCGAAAGCCACAACCTTATATTTCTTCGGCGGCTTTATTTCCTCGTCTTTCAATACATCGATTACACCTTTGTCCCAGTCGTAAGGTTTTTTAACGGTTACGTCTTTTACAATGTCCCTTCCGACAAGGCCGGGATACTTTTGCAGTTTTTTCTTCAAACTCGTTATGCCGAACTCAGAAGAGGAGATAATGCCTCTCATCGCTCCTGCTGTACGGATGTGCCTTACGAGCGCCCGGGTATCGATGCCTTCGAGTCCTACGATATTATTGGCCTTGAGATAGCCGCTCAGTGTTTGCGTATTCCGCCAGTTGCTCGGATAATCGCAGTTCTCCTTAACAATAAAACCGCGGGCGAAGCTCTTTCGCGACTCCCAGTCGTCCTTATTGGTCCCGTAGTTGCCGATAAGCGGGTAAGTCATCGTAATTATCTGCTCGTTATACGATGGATCGGTCAGTATCTCCTGATAGCCGGTCATACTCGTATTAAAGACAACCTCTCCGCACTTCTGGCCCTTGGCGCCAAAAGAGCTGCCTTTGAAAACAGTGCCGTCTTCGAGCAACAATATAGCTTTCACCGGTTATTTCCCTTTTTCTTTATAGTACAATTGGATGGGCTTAACGCCGACTTTTCTTTGTTTGAGCGCTTCGACGGCCTTTGCCACGGCCAGAGCGCCCCTTATCGTGGTTACATAGGGTATCTGTTTATCCAGAGCGCTCCTTCTAATCGAAAAAGAATCCTTTATCGACTTATTGCCTATGGTAGTATTTATAATCAGGTCTATCTCGTTATTTATTATAGAATCGACTATGTTGGGCCGGCCTTCGGTAATTTTCAAAACAAACTGCGTTGGGATATTATTTTTGATAAATTCGATGCACGTGCCCTTTGTCGCGAAAATCTTAAAGCCCATTGCGTGGAGACTGCGGGCAACCTCAACCGCGCGGGACTTGTCGCTGTCTTTTACACTCAAAAAGACATTGCCCGAAGTCGGCAGAGTATTTCCCGCAGCTATCTGCGACTTTGCAAATGCCATACCGAAGTCGTCGGAAATGCCCATAACCTCTCCGGTCGAAAGCATCTCCGGGCCGAGCAGCGTGTCTATGCCGGGGAACTTCAAAAACGGAAAGACCGCTTCTTTTACGGCAAAGTGGCTGCGATGAACCTGCTCGGTAAATTGCAGCTCATCGAGTGTCATCCCCGTCATTATTTTAGCTGCAAGCTTGGCCAGGGGCACGCCGATGGATTTACTTACAAACGGGATAGTCCGGGATGCACGCGGATTAACCTCAAGAATATAGAGCTGCTCGTCTTTTACGGCGAACTGGATATTTATCAGGCCCTTAACCTTTAATTCCAGGGCAAGGAGTTTTGTTTGTCTTTCTATTTCCGCCAGGACCTTTTTGCTTATCGAAATCGGCGGCAGTGAGCAGGCCGAGTCGCCGGAATGGACGCCGGCCTCTTCTATATGCTCCATTATCCCGCCGATGACAACTCGTTTGCCGTCGCTGATGGCATCGACATCCAGCTCCGTAGCATCGTCGAGAAACTTGTCAATCAGAATCGGATGTTTGCCAGAGACTTCAATCGCCTCTTCGACACAGGCCTTTAATTCCTGCGGGTCGTAAACAATCCGCATCGCCCTTCCGCCGAGGACGAAGCTGGGTCTTATCAGCAGCGGAAAACCTAATTTTTCCGCTATCTTTACGGCCTTTGCATAGGTCGTGGCCGTACCGCTGAAGGGCTGGCGGAGTTTTAGTTTTTCAACAAGCTTGTTGAAGCGTTTGCGGTCTTCGGCACGCCCGATACTGTCGGGGGACGTTCCTATAATCTTCACTCCGGCCTTTTCCAGCGGGACCGCTAATTTCAGTGGAGTCTGGCCGCCGAACTGCACGATTACGCCGTCGGGCTTTTCCTTCTCCACGATAGAGATAACATCTTCGAAGGTAAGCGGCTCGAAATAAAGCCTGTCCGAGGTGTCGTAATCGGTACTGACCGTTTCGGGATTGCAGTTAACCATAATCGATTCGATGCCGATTTCCTTCAGTGCGAACGCGGCGTGAACGCAGCAGTAATCGAACTCGATACCCTGGCCGATGCGGTTAGGCCCACCGCCGAGAATTATGACTTTTCTTCTGTCGGTCGGATTCGCCTCGCAGTCGCTCTCAAAAGTCGAATAAAGGTAAGGGGTAGTCGCCTCGAATTCCGCGCCGCATGTATCGACGGTCTTGTAAACAACATTTATGCCGAGAGACTGGCGGTACTTGCGAAGCTCCTGCTCTTTTACACCTAACAGAGATGCCATATACTTGTCGCTGAAACCATACTGCTTGGCCTTTTTCAGGACCGCAGAGCCCAGACTCTTCAAGCCGGAACGTTTCAGCGGGGATTTTGTCTTTTGCCTTATGTCTTGTATGTGTTTTAGTTTTTCTTCAAACCTGACAATATCCTTTATGTTGTTGAGGAACCACGGGTCTATCTTCGTGAGTGTGAAGATTTCATCAACCGGCAGTTTTCTGCGTATGGCCTCGGCGACGTACCAGATTTTGTCCCAGCAATTCGTCCTGAGCTTTTTCTTCAGTTCGAATATAGAAAGAGAGCCTTTGATGTGCCGGTTATCGAGGGAATAACGGTCTATTTCCAGCGACCTGATTGCCTTTTGCAGCGCCTCCTTGAAGGTCCTTCCGATAGCCATCGCTTCACCGACCGATTTCATCTGAACGGTCAGCTCAGGGTTGGTATTCGGGAATTTTTCAAATGTGAATCGCGGCCATTTCACAACACAGTAATCAATGGTCGGCTCGAAACAGGCGGGGGTCTTTTTGGTGATATCGTTCGGGATTTCATCGAGAGTATAACCTACGGCCAGCAGCGAAGCAATCTTGGCGATGGGAAAGCCGGTCGCCTTGGAGGCAAGCGCCGAGCTTCTGGAGACCCTCGGGTTCATCTCAATTACATAGAGCTTTCCATTTTCGGGATTGACGGCGAATTGTATGTTGGAGCCGCCGGTTTCGACGCCGATTGCCCTTATGATTTTCAGCGAGGCGTTCCGCATTATCTGATATTCTTTGTCGGTGAGTGTCTGGGCCGGGGCGACTGTGATGCTGTCGCCGGTGTGGATGCCCATCGGGTCGAGGTTTTCGATGGAGCAGACAATAACAACATTATCCTTTTTGTCTCTCATTACCTCAAGCTCATATTCTTTCCAGCCGACGACAGATTCTTCGACAAGGACCTGGCTGATTGGGCTTAAACCCAGACCCCAGTTAATGAACTCTTTATACTCTTCGGCG
>DAOUVA010000174.1 GCA_030667885.1 Phycisphaerae bacterium | reverse complement strand
TGCCGACGACGAAACCTTCGAACAGGCCGTAAAGGAAAGAATCAGAATCGGCAAACCCGGTAGCGGCTATATACTTTCTTCGGCATGCAGTGTAGCCCCACACGTCAAAGGAGAAAGGTTAAACAAACTCGCAGCCCTGGCCGAGAAATTCGGAAAATACTAACATTAGAAAAAATTGCAGGCTGTCCGAAGCACACCATTTCTTAATGCTATATTATGGATTCTAAATTCTCTAACCCCTGTCTCTGTCCTTCTGCCTTTCTTTTTTTCAATAATTCCTCAACATCCTTTATGTGTTCTGGATGATTCTGAAAGTCCTCGTCATAATACCACAGATTCTCAATTAGCTCTATACCCCAGAATCCGTCTCGGTATTTAAATGGATTAGTAGGTATGTTTTCGATATCCTCAGGATAAGCGACCACACCATACATTACCACGGGTGACATTACTATATTGACCAGCCCGTTCTCCTTTACTTCCACAAGCAGTGGGTGAAGATCCAGAATCAGTTGAGGGAATTGCCTCGTATGCGAATCGGGCTTACTAATATTTAGCTGGTATGAACCTGGCTTAAGCCGCCCTGTGGCTACTTGCCTGGAGAGTTCTCTGCAAGCTCCCAAAAGCTCTCGATGGTCAGTCTCATACAACAGTACCGGCCTGCGTGCCTCCATCTTATCCAAGTCACGCATCGCCCATACTACACAATAACCGAAATACGCAACCATGGCGATCCCGCAAACCAAGATGACGCTGAGTGCAATAATGAATATCCTCTTATCTCGTCCTTTCATTTCGATCTCCTTTATCAGGCAGCGCCACCTCTTGCCAAGATCAAGTTGAACTCAATTAGACTAATTGTGAAAATAATGGGAAAATAATGGGAAAATAGGATCAGTAAGCCTACTTCTAATAACAATCTATAAAACCCGCAATTTATATTTAGCCTGTGATATGCTTTTTACTATCACAGGGCTGTCCGCTATCTCACTAATTTTACTTAAAGAACCATCGAGACTTGAGCGTTGTCATTTATATATCCTGATGATTATTTTGCTCGTCGGTGTGGTTTTGGGTATCAGGTAGAGAACCATTGGCAGATATAGCGGCTATCAGTGCGCGTGCAACCCAGAGGCCGCTGACAATCACAAATAAGGCCGCAATCACAACAAGAATTATCATTACTACTCCCATCATTTACGCTCCTCGCGAATTTTTGCAATCCAGTGTCCAACTACGTACGCCAACAGTGCCGCTCCAAGGGCCGGAATAATAGCAGGCATTTCAGTTATAATAGCAGGCACTTTAGTTGTTAAAGATGGGAGGATAAACTGAAAACATACTGCAACAAGCGTACCAATACCCATCGATAAGATTCCTGCCAGCGGACGCGGACGCTTTATCCACAATCCGATTATAAGTGCAGGCAGAATCGCTGGGGCCCAAATGCTATAGCAGATAAGCAGGCCGCTGATAATACTCGGAACTGCAACTGCGCCTACGGCGGCAATTGCAGCAATAATTATAGTGGCGCTTCGACCAATAACCAGAGCAGTGTTGTCAGGTACGTTGGCAAACGGCTTGACAATATCCTGAGTAAACGCAACGGCACCGGCGTTCAGCAGTGAATCAAGACTGGACATCACTATCGAAACAAGAACGACCAGCAAAAGCGCATAACCCTCGGCGGGCATGACCGACCTGACCAGCTTCAATAAAACGTCATCTTCACCTGTGCCCTGGGGAATAATACTCCTGGCCGAAATACCAAGCGCTACCATAACCATAAACCAGGCCAGGCTAAAGATACCCGCCAATATAAAACCATTTCGTGATATCCGGGTCGTCCTGGACGCCAACGCCCGGTTTGCGTAGGGCGGTATGAGCGTTTCCCCAAGCAAAAAGGCCATCACCAGCCCAACAATTTCAATGCATGATGTCGAGCTCAGCCCGTTGGAGGTAGCAGCCGATGCCTCTTTGGCGAAAGTCGCCGCACCACCATCCAGATGGAACAATAATACAAACAATAACGTAATAGGCAGTAATATAGCGAACGCGGAGAATTGAAAAGCGTCGGTTATTACGCTCGCGCGCAATCCGCCGAATGTCGTATATAGGGCCGTAACACCAACGATTATGACCACAGACGACCAGTGAGGCAGTCCGAAGATGTCACGCAACACGTCACCGCCGGCCTTGGCCATAACCGCGGCAAAGCCAGCACATAATCCAACGGAGATAATCCCGGCCAGAACCTGGCAGTCCCGGTCGTACTTCTGACCGATTGCATCGCCTAAAGTATGGCAGTTTTTCAGCGCTCTGAGCCGGGGGGCCACAAGCAGCCCGACTAAGATGTTCTGAACCGAATATGCCAGTCCTATACCAAGAAAAAGCAAACCGCTGTTGAAGCCCCTCCCAACGAAGCCGATTGAAAAAACCGGCCCAACATTGGTAGCGGCGAGACTGCCGAATACCAAGGCCAGCGGAAGTGCCCGTCTTGCTAATGAAAACTCTCTAAACTCGCGGGCTGCGCGCGCACGGAAAGCCACAAATGTAAGCACAACCACGTAGGCTGCAACAACAGCCATAGAAAAGACAGTATGCACAGTTTCGTCCTAATCCGGCACTTTTATATTGATTATTTGATGAACCGCCTTCGGCCAGGTTTAGACCGTAAATTTTTAATTGTCATTCACGCTTGTTCTGAAACTTTTCTTCTTCCAACTCGTTAATAACAGCATTCAGCTCGGACTCGGTTTGAATCCAGCCAAATCGCGCATCGACAAGAAAAGTACTGTACCATTGAATCAAATTCTTCGCAAAGTCTTCATCCTTGCAGTAAATCCCGAACGATATTTCTCCCGCATGTGAGCCGGTCTTTCTCGGTTTTTTGGGAAAGGCCAGAAGAACCGAGCTTCTGGTTAAAAGAAATTCCAGGTCGGCAACCTGACTGTTGTAAATCCGGACCCTCCCTGCTTCTATCGCCTCAGGATACTTGCGAAAAAGGAACCTCGCGGCATTCGCAAAATCAGGCACGCTTAAATTCATTGCCCGGTGTATCCTTACATCACTGTATTCTTCTATGATTTCATACAAAGTGCTAAGATAATCCTCTATCGGCTTTCTCTCCCCTTCGAACAACATACATGTCCAAAGCTCACTATAGCCCGTCGAATCAAGCTGCTCCTGCAGCATTCTCTTGGCAACATTATAGGTTTCGCTTCGACTGACTAATACCTTCAGCAGGCGTTCTGTCAGAATTTTAGCCCAGGCAGGCATGTCATTCGGCAGGGACTCCGGAGGACAAACACCAAGACGGGTCAGGAGTCTGAGAAACTGCTTTTGGTCAGAACCGTAAAACCTTCTGCCGACAACGCTGCCCACATTGCCGTCACATTCCATACCATATTGTTTATGATAGCCAAACGACAGGCGGTGCACTTCATAGTCCTGGTCAATCAGCCTCTTCTCAAGCTCGCCAATCAGCCAGAGAGCCTGCTTCTCAGGCGCTTTGTCAATCGACAGATGAACATTCGGACACAGCACTATGGGCCTCTTACCTATCATCTCAGACAGCGATCCGAATTCCTCCGCCGCCTCTTCCACCTCCTCTTTACTGTCATACATCTCTACACACACAAATACCACCAGCACGTTCTCGAAAATCTTCTTCGGCTGCTGCTCTGATATCGTTAAAGGATCTATCCTTGAAGACTTCTTTTTGTCCTCAAAATAGCAGGATGAACATTGGTAGCAATCCAAAATCATATTGGTTTCTAAGTCCTGTTTTCCCTTTTGGCTGCGTTCCTGGTACGACTGCGGCGTTTGCCGGACGGCGAAGCCTTGGATTTCTTCAGACGTGATGCAATCTCAGCGTCAACACGGGATATAAACAGGCTCACATTCGGCGCTACTGCCTTGTCGGCGAATCCGACACCATTAAGAATTCGCGATATCTCTGTTGCATCCCAAAACTCCCAGGAAGAAGCTATCCTTTCAGCTTCCTCACGCGTAAGTGATTTCAGAAAAGCCGGAATACAACCGTCACGAAGGGCATCGGAATAGTCAACCAGCAACTCATGAATTTCTCTGTTCGTATCAGACATCTTTCTACCTCCCGCACTAAATACATTATCAATCTTCTCGATTGTAATAGCACAGCATCTTTCTAAGTTTCAAAATAGTTCTGAATTCAAGCATTTTTACCGCCCCGACCGTAGTCTTAAGCTCATTGGCAATCGCCCTGTTAGAAGCGCCTTCCATCCAAAGCTCTATCGCTCTGCGCTCACGGGCCTTCAGTTTACCCAGCGCCTGAGAGAGAATATCCTGAAGCTCCGAGCTTGAGACCATCTCAAGAGTACCGATTTCAGGGGCAATAAGATCCTTCAGGCTGTTTTGTGACAGATATAAATTTCGATTTCTTCTCCTGTAAACTTCTCTCAGGCGATTACGCATATAATACAGATACACGGTTTTCAGCAGTTGTTTCTCACTCGTTATATTACACAAACGCTCGGGCTTTTCCCAAATATCGGCATATACATCTTCCAAAACATCCTCACACTCTACCTCATTACCGAGGTAGCGATATAAATACTTAATAAACATTCCGAACGTAGCCCGTACAAAAGGCTCCATTGCCCGGCGGCGCCTTTCAGCGTCCGTGGCCGTGAGTCCTTTCAATGCGTTTCGCAGCCGCTTATCCATACAAAGTCTCTTGCTTCCAAGTTCATTTCCGAATCCCCCGTTACACTAAAACTGCTCTGCTATAAAAACTTTCTCCCTATCTTTAACAGAGACCAACTTGACGATTGGTAACAACAATTATATATCAAGCTCAAAAGTTCATCAACTATCAAGTTATTAAAAAGCATAACAGGGACAAAGCGGTCACTTGAATCGGTTATAATCCAAACGCACGAATCGTCTCCCGGCTGTTAAAATCCGTATATAGGTCTTAGCTGATCTTCGGTCGGCAATTGGCGATAATACTCACCTCTGGTGCCGACATAACCGACCCCATGTCTTTTGAGCCGTACCTGGCTCATAGAACCGTTACTGTTGGTCATATTAACCGCAACAGTTCTCATATCCTCACGCATATAGGCCCTTTCGGCCTGTTCCCTTGTCTTGTCGCTTTCGTTGCCGAACATGTAGCCAGCCGCTCCTCCCACCGCTGCCCCGATTAAAGTCGCCTCACTGTCACCGCCAGCCAGTTGACCGATACCCGCACCGGCCAAAGCGCCGATGGCCGAGCCGAACTGGGCGTCACTCTCGCAACCGACGAAGAACAACAAACCAAAACTTAAAACCACCACTGCTAAAATTGTCGTCAGTTTCTTTTCCATTTTACATCTCCTTCAAATCAATTACATCCGTTCCTAAATGCGTTGTTAGTCTATTACCGGCAGGCCTGGGCCGGTTCGAGGTAACATTCAAGCCACTGCGAGGCCATTACGGCAAAGTCTTCAAAATCTACTGTACAGTCTCCATTAATATCACCGGCCATCCAGGATGTGCACAAAGCAACCTCGGGCCCATCGAGAACTACCGCATAAATTTCCGAATTTCCATTGCGGTTGTCCTGCCAAACCACCACGCTACCGCTAATGGCGGGATTGGTCTGGTCGTGAGAATCATCGGTGATTTGAAATTCCTTCCGCGTCGTAAGGTTATAGCCGAATATGTCCCAGTTGTTATTTCGGTTGTCCTGCCAGACGATTATGTTGCCGTCAATATCGGGATTCGTCTGAGAAAATTCGTTTGAGGTAATTGTAAACTCAACAACATTATTGGGATCGGCCTGCCGGAGTGCCTCGAAGTCGGAAATATCGGCCGCATAAATATCCCAGTCACCAAAAAAGTTGTCCTGCCAGACGACTATATTACCCCAGATAGCCGGGCTTTGCTGGTCCTTTTCAATGTACGAAACGGCAGCCTCCACAGGTTTGTTCCTTTGCCAGATATCAGCGGCGTAAATATCCCAATCGCCAAAAAAGTTGTCCTGCCAGACTACGATTGTCCTGAATATGGCAGGTGCCTGCTGGTCATGTTCAAGCGCGGCGATTTGAAATTCCGCCGGATTACCCAAGTCGGTAATGTCGGCACCGAAAATATTCAAATCACCGGCCTGGCCATCTTCATCTTCCCAGACGACCGTATTACCGTGTATTGCCGGATTGCATTCATTATTATCAACGATATCTGAAACTGCAAAAATCTGCGGCTCATTCAAATCGTTAATATCCGCCGCCCGAATATCCCAGTCTGCAGAGCCTTCCCATACAACATAATCCTGCCACACTACGATATCTTCATAAACAGCCGGATTAATCTGGTCGTTTGCATCACCAATGACATAGGCTGCCGGCTCACCCGGATTGTTTATATCTGCAATATAAATATCATAGTCTCCATATTCGGTAACAAATTGCTGCCATACTACAATATTACCCCAGATATCAGGCGCTTGCTGTTCATCGGCTGCCGGCCAGACAGCAAATTCTGCCCAGTTGCCGGCCTGCCCGACAGATACCAGAACACCCGCCAAAAAAAGAACCTCTATAGATGTTGTAAAGTATCTGATTTTCATCGCTTTACTTTGCGCCCTAATATTTACTGGTTAACACTTTCAACCGTACTGTTTTCAGCCCTGACTTTTTCCAGGGTGTTAAGCAGGGTTGTCGCGGCTACTGCATTTTTCATATCAAGGCTGGCATACTGCAGGGGCCCGACGGCCTCGTCAAGCTTGCCGATACCAAGCAGTTGATAACCCAAAAGAAGTTGTAGGTCTGCATCAAAGCTGTACAGCTCCGCTCTTTCGGCAAGCAGGTTAATTTGCTCGAAAAGCACATCGTCATCAGAATACAGACCGCGCGGATAAAAAACGCCTTCCTTGTCGGGTGATACGTTCACCAGGGTACTGCGAAGAACCGCTGCCGATTCTGAATATTGTTCACGAGCAAAAAGCGCCTGAGAGTAGGCAAATGGAACTATTATATCATCAGGTGCAAGCGCCATCGCTTCGCCGAACTTTTCAATAGCCATATCGTAATTGTCAACCTCAAAGGCCTTGACGGCATCTTCGAAGTACCTGTCCGCAAGAGTCACCTCACCCGGTTCTTCAGCCGCCTGCTGAGCTAACCTCTCGCGGACATCGGCAAAAGTGTTATGGTCAACAGGCACAATACCATCTACCGCCCGCCCCGACACAGACACAACAGCATTGTCATCGGTGTTGTAATTGTATGTGTAGTAGTTATACGTATCGCCCTGTACTTCACGGGCAATCGGGTAATAACCGTACCATGCATACGGATGGTAGCCATACCAATAATAACGTCTGTGCCTGTAACTTAGCGGCCAGTAACCTCCCAGGCTAACGAAGATATATTTCCTGTGATAATAGGGATAGATATATCTGAACGTGGACCAGGGACCGCAGTTGTAATACAGCATATGACGATATCTTGGCCAGATTGTTCTGTAACATAACCGGCGACGCCAGTCCATGTACGAATGGCCATAGTGATTGTCGTGACTTATGATATGCGGACGGTCGTGATATGTCACATATGAAGAACCATGTGAAGACATTCCTCTTCTGTAACTGTAACGACCTGTTCTGTCTCCACGTTTGGCATCGTGCACAACCACAGTATCTATAACAGTTGTTCGCCTTTCCGGAACAACTTTTCTTATTCTTGAACTGGGCGATAACCTGCTAAAGCCCCTTGTGTTCGTGCTTTTGCTCTGTCGGCTTATTCCAAGCCTCCTTTCGGGTTCATTGGTGGGGCGTCCGTCTCGAGAGCCTCGGGAGAATCCACCTTCTCTGGAAACTCGGCCGCTCCTGTCTCCAATCGTTCCGCTGATACCGGTCCCCAGCCTGCTGCTGTGATCAGCTCTCCCCGTAGAAGTGGGAACAGAAGTTTTTCTGTCCCTGATTGAGCTGCCAATGCGAGAGGACGTGCTTGAGCTTATACGACTGCTCGAACTACCGGCTTGTGGTCGTGTAACCCGCGAACTCGGCGTCCTTGTACTGATGATTGAGCTGCCGGTACGCGATGACCTGCTGGAGCTTACACGGCTGCTTGAACTGCCGGCCTGCGGCTGTGTGCTGCGAGCACTCGGCGTCCTTGTACTGATGATTGAGCTGCCGGTGCGTGATGACCTACTGGAGCTTATACGGCTGCCGGAACTGCCGGCCTGCGGCTGTGTACTGCG
>DAOUVA010000017.1 GCA_030667885.1 Phycisphaerae bacterium | reverse complement strand
TTGAAGTTTTTCCACTGAACCAAGTGAACGAGAAACATCGGACTTATCAGCCAACCGGACGGCTTTAGTCTTTGATTCGGCTTCAATAATCGCTCCTATTTTCTCCATTATCCGGGAATGCTCATCATCTCTGAATTCAGCAAGTTTATTCACAAACCTCGGCCGCGGAAGTGATGATACATTCCATGCCTCAGTCATAAAATCTCCCACAAGTTTCTGCTTTTTGTTCAATTCGACTTGATGCCTCTGTAGGCTCTCGATGTTGTCAGTTTCTTTCCTGCTTTTATCAATTACATCATCCAGATTCGTCAACACATTTACCGTTACACCTAAGGCAGTCTGCTGGGCCTCAATGGCCTTATTCAGCGCCGCAAAAGCTGAACCCTGTGGATCATCAGTCGAAATCGTCAGTTCGTCTAATGACTTGACCTGAATTGTTACCGGCTGCGATTGACCCAGATGCTTCATTGGGCTGAAATCCTCACAGAACGCCTGAAGAACATAGGCCGAACCCGGCTTGAACACGCCAGCATCAACCGACAGGCGAAGACTTTCAGCCACCTGTTCCTTTCTTCCCGGCGGTCCTTCATATTTCCACTGTTTTATTGTTTCCACAGAGCTGTTCGCCCGCATCTGTCCAAGGGTGACATATATCTGGCCGATTCCAAAATCGTCACTGGCTTGTACATCAAACTTCAGCCTTTCTCCCGGAGTTGCCGTAAGATTTTGCTCGGTATCCACAAATTCAATTTCCGGCACACTGTCTTGTTGCAGCAGAATAGCCCCCGAAGCAATAGTAATACGCCTGTCACTTTCCGGCCCCTTCACCTCGATTTGGTAGGAACCGGCCCTTTTTAACTGCGTTTCCGCACGCCAGACACCGTCAACATTTTTAAACTCAATCGTTTTATCCGATGCCTTCCACCACAGACCTTCAGCCTGCTTATCCAGCTTCACATCCACAACTACCTGTGAATCGGCCACTCCAGAGAGTGTCTCCGGCGGGCCTATACTGCTGACCTGTCCCAGGCCGGTATAAGCAGGAGGTGAAACATGAAACTGGGATTCTTTTACCCTCGGCACTGTATTTACCATTACCTTTATACTGGAACTGTAAGTATCCGCCGCGAACACCCTAAAAGCAAACGGCCTGTCAACCGCTGAAAAAGTATAGTTAAACACTCCCTTTTTACTGCTCTCCGCCTGCATGGTTGCACTTTTACCTTTGTCTTTTTCGCTACTTATAGAGTCAACACCATCCATCCAGACAATCTCCGGATAACTACGCAATTCTCCGTCCCCCCCCCTGCCTTTAACTTCAACCGACACAATCAAATCATCAGCCTCTGCAATTGTTACGTCGCTGCCCGGCGTGACTCTCAGTACCACCGAACCTGCCGGCGGCACATCAGACAAAGGCCGCATGAACCTCGCAAAGGCGTTAACCACATAACGGCTTTGACCGATTCCATATATCATCCACAAAAGCATAATAATCAAAAACGCTATCAGCCATTTTCTTATTCTCCGCTTGTCCCACAGTTTTTTCAGGTCTGCTGTTGACATTAAGGAAATAGCGGTCCCTATTGTTCGCTGGGCAAATGGTTTCTCTGCTGAGTTAAATTCGCGTCTCTCAAAACAAAGGGCATTAATCAGCATGTTTTCCGGCACATTATGTTCACGCTCCAGAAGTAACGCCGTTCCCTCAAGCCCCTCAATCTGCAAAATCGGCGTCAGTATATTCTTCCAGAATTCATATATCATCAAACCCACCCACCCCAAAACAATCGCAAGGCGTAATCCGGGCGGAAAATGCAAAAGGTTGTCCATGAAACAAAGCACAAGCCATGCGCCAAAGCAGACCGTCCCCCACACCAATCCTCCTAAAACAAACCGGTTTGCTATCATTATCCGCCGGCCCCTGGCTATGGTCTCTCGAACCAAATCGGTCTGTTGATCATCTACAAAATCCATAACTTTGTTCCTCTATGGTTTGGCTTTGGGGCTTTGACCTATAATAACAGTATCGTCCTTCTGTTTCAATTCCCAAAGTTCTTCTGAAATAACAACTTCCGGCGTTGGATTCTCCGGCAGCAGGATAACGCGGAAAAATGTTCCACGCGATGACAGTATAAGTTCTTTATTTCTCCTGTCATATTTCCATCGCCAGATACTCAACCGCCAGGGCTCAACCACTCCCCCCAATTCTCTGTCCCACTCCCCCCCTATATCGCCAAAATGAGTCGGCGCAACCTTGCGTCGCAAATTCACTAAAGTCAGCACCTCATTCCTGCCTTTAATCTCCAGTACACCTAAAAGTTTCTTCTCATTATAAAAATCTCTTTGCCTTTTTATATGGTCCTGTGCAATTGCAAATAACTTTCTGTCCTGTTCCTTTGGCCAGCCAACGATATATTTTCCGTCCTTTCTGGCAGCTAAATAAAACTCCTCGCCAAACGCGGATTCAACTACACATGTATCATCGTTTTCGGTCATTGTTGTTGGTATCGGCGTTAGAGATTCCTTCGTTACCGCCTGCACTGCATCCTCCGGACCAAAACGCATGTCACTAAACTTTACGTTAACTTTAGCCGCAATATTTTTACCTTTGTCTAAAAGTTTTATTCTGCTGATATAAACCAGTTCATCCAGAGAAGTCCCCTCTTTCCCCCGCTCTTTACTTCGCAAAACCAGTCTGTGCGTTTTCTCTTTGGTCTTAAGATATACAGTCGCCGTATATAGATGTCCCTGCAAAGATTCGTCACTGTTGAAAATCACAGTCGCAGCAAGATACCGCAACGGATACGGCCGGCCCGAATATTCCTTTGCGGCAGGTGAATAATCCGCTTCACCTGTCTTTTCGTTGTATTTGGTCGTTTCAATGAATTTCCAACTACGGCGCATCTCCTCCTTTTCAGGATAAAAGCGAATCTCCCGCACCGGTTCAAAAGTAAAATTCCTGACCTTGCCGAATTGAACATCTTCACCGGTTACCATATCTTTAGTTTTAAGTGTGCCTCCTCTCGGTATATTCAGCTTAAAACTGCGGCCCGGCGTCAGCGAAATCCTGCCGGTAAGGACCTTCCCATCGGAAAAATAAACCGCCGCAGTCCTACCCGTACTTTTGTCCTCTACAGTTTCACCAAAAAGAGTTTCACCCGAAGCACCCCACACCAAACTGCCGGGCCAGACTAAAAGGCAAAAAACACAAAACCAAAACTCAAAATTATACCTTTTCACATATAGCCTCATTTTTTCAACTTTTTTCTCTGCACAATTATCTAATCTATTATAATTAAAACAGATTCATCTTACGCCGCATCGTCCATTCCAACATAAGAATAACTAAAAATATCAGAATGTATATGTACTTATCCTGAACCAGCGGAATCTCAACACTGACAGCATAATCTATGACTCTGCTTCTAAGTGACTCAACCAAATTATCAAGCTCATTTTCTCGAAAATATGAACCGCCGCTTCGCATCGCAAGGTTGTCCAGGAACGCATGGTCAACTTCAAGATTCGCACCTTCATTCACACTCGGCCCTACTACTAAAGTCTTTTCATAAGACTCTAATAATTTTTCTCCAACATGTGCATCAACCTCAAACAGGTATTCGGCCCTCTTGGAAAAAACCATTCCTGCCCTAAATGTATTCTCTCTACCCATCACAGGTTCGACAGAAACAGTCTGAGGTTCCTCCCCCGCCTTCAACGTCGCCTTCAAATGAAGCTGTCCGGGATTATATCGCCCGGCCACGCGAATCGTCGTACTGGCCTGCTCTCCGGGTTTATAGCTTGTTTTGTCCCACTTGACGCCAACAAAACGCTCCCCCTCCTCCCATTGCGACAAGTTCCTGACCGACTGCCGCCAAAAATGACTGTAAGCCTGCTTAAGAACATCGGATTACTGAGTCCATTTCCACATCGTGTTCGTCGCCACTCCCATTGTCTGCCCTTCTCCAAAGCGCTGAAGTGCAACCACTGATACCGTCCTGTTACCCAGCGAAGCATCCAGAAGATTAACAGCCCCGCTCCTCAAAGACCCGGACAGATTTATACTCTCGATAGTGGCCCCGGAAGCCTGAGAAATAAGCTGTGACATTTCGGAAACAATACTGTGATTTGCCGCTGACAACGGCACGTTAACAGTAAACTGGCCCATTTGCAGTTTAGGTTCCCCCGCACTTATACTCCACGGAAACAACGGCTCAATCACCGTCCGCGAATACCCGCCCTGACCAAAGGAATGCTCTCCTCCGAGAAATATCACTGCCCCTCCTCCACGGACATATTCTACCAAAGCCTGCAACTGTCCTTGCCGCCACTGTGAAGCAGGAAACGAACCTATGATAACGCATTTATAAAGATCAAGCAGTCCTTTACTCGAAGGAAAGCCGGCTTCAAGATTCTCATCACCTTTCTGACGACTGCCCCGCACAACAAATCTGTCACTGCTTACCCGAAACAGAGATGTCAGTGCCATCGAAGAATCATCCGAAAGTTCCTTGTAAATCTGTCTGAAATCCCATCCCAACTGCTGAGCAAAAAGAAGTACGGATAGAGTATTGTCACGTACCTCTATTGGGAAAATTCGTGTATTATTCAATGCGGAAAGCTCCCCATCAATCGTTTCAACTCGAACACGATACTTTTTCATTCCCATTTCAGATGGACTCTTCACAATGAACTTCACACGGGCTCTGGAGTCCGCCAGGTCAACAAGTTTCGAAGCTCGAGTTTCCCAATCCTGTCCGTCTTCTTCTTCCACTCTCACATTTAACCGCTCCGCGCTTGTGGCAAAACTATAAGAAGCACTGCGGGCTGCGATATCAGCGGTTACTTCGAAATCGCTTTGCCCTTCCACAACCTCCGGCGACTCAACCCTTGTTATCGCTATATCATTCCAGCTCTCAGGTTCGCTTCCCATACCGGCTATATAAACAGGCACTTCAGGCAGCTTAATGTTTTGCACCAATTCGTCACCGCCATCGGTAAGCAGAAGAACGCTCATATATTTGGATGTATCCGGCTTTTCCGCTATTGTAACCAGGCACTTCCCTAAATCGGTCTCCCTGATATTCTCTGCAAGCTGCTTATCCTGCTGCCGACTGCGATCCGGCAGTTCATACACCTCACTGTCAAATTCCATGCTCTCAAAATCTATGTAAGAAGACCGCAGCTTTTGCTTGAGATTTTCAAGCATACCATCGGCCCGCTTGCCCCGGCTGCCCTCGGCTCTATCCTCGACTTCCATCGAAGAAGACGTATCCATAAGCGCAAGAATCTTTTTATTTTCATCGGGTCTTTGCATCACATTCCACATCGGGTCAAAATATGCCAGAATCAACAGCAGCACTATTAATATCTTGGGAACCACCAATACCATAGTCTCTTTTGCCGAATACTGTCTCCGCTGCCGCCGATACAGAATAATCAGCCAGATTCCCAGCCCCAGAATCAGCCCCGCCCCGAGGACTGGATTAAGATGTGTTTGCCACCGAAGCACTCCCATTAGCTTGCCCTCCGGTCGGCAGCCGTATCAGAACTCGACCTGCCAATAATATTCCTAACATGACGGCTTAACCTGTTAACTGGAGACCACAATCGCCCTTTATAGTTTCCGGAAGTCTCTGAGCCAGTTTCTGCACCCTTTATCTTTTCCTGCCCTGCCCGGGATAGCCTCGGCGCACCCAGCCACCCTTCGGCCAACAAAGCCAGCGTTGCCAACAGAAGCAAAGGCAAAAACAGCTCTACTGATCTCGCCTGCCCTTTATGGTACTGCTCAAAGTCCCCCGCCTCATCAAAGGGCAAAATCTTATTTGTTATTTGTCCCAAAGCCGGAACTTCCGAACCTTCGACAAATTGTTCCAACCCTTCTTTCTCCGAGGCTCGAACCGATATACAATATTTTTTATCACCAGCCGTAACGAGGTACACGCCTGTCCTCGGAAAGGCCGGGATTTCCTGCTCTTTGCCTTTCCAGTC
Source organism: Phycisphaerae bacterium (assembly GCA_030667885.1). GTDB lineage: Bacteria > Planctomycetota > Phycisphaerae > Sedimentisphaerales > Anaerobacaceae > NIOZ-UU13. Next base: position 11,691 of record DAOUVA010000017.1, on the reverse strand, counting down.
CATCGAATCACCAACTAAAGAAAGAATCTCAACCTCGCCGCCCTGTGCCCTGATACCACGCGGACGCTCACCCGCCACTAATGATATTGCACCTTCCTGCCCGGATGAAAATCCCGCCACAGCCATGCGTTGCGCTATCATCACCAATAATCCCGAAGAAGGCAGTGTATTCCAGCGTGAAGTAAAGGCCGTACCGCTAACGAAAATATTGCCTTTGCCCATTTTCCTCTGTGCGATTACTACTTTTTGAAAATCAACCCCTAAAAGCGGATTAAACTCACCGGATAGTGCCAGCGGATGAAACACGTATGCGCTGACAGATTCCAGTTTTGATTTTCCTGTCGCTTCTTGAATTCGATTCCAGAAATTGTTTTTTTCGGTCATCACTTCCAAGCTAACTCCCCGTGCATTCACCTCGCGGGCCTTTATGCTCGCACCGAGCCAATTCGCAAACTGTCCGGATATAGCCATTCGTCCGGGTCTAACCGATGGAACAACCAAAAGGTTACCGCCGTTTTCTACGTACTCCTTTAGCCATACTGAGTCCGCCAAAGCGGATTGCATCCCTGCCCACGTTGTCACAATAAAAATTGGCTTTTCACGGGCAGCGGCCAGATTCAACTGCTCCGCCGTGCTGAACTTCACTACCATACCGGTATATTGCCCCTGCCCAGTAGGAGATAGCGCGACCGGCAGTACTCCGAACTCTTCAGGTACCCCTCCGAATAAAACCGTCGCCGTCTCCTCGCAAAATATTCCTATCCCCGCTTCATTGTCCGCCGAGAAACCATCACCTTCAATCCACGCCTTAATCCAGTGATACCCGGCCTCGTCCGGTGTCGTCTCCACTTCAACCGTAACAGCTCTTCCCTGTTCCACTACAACGTTTTCCGTATTTTTTTGGTCCCGGTTGTCTATAGAGTTGACCCGAACATTGGCGACAGTATCCGAATTATTCTGCACGACCAGGCCGATTATATAAGGGTGTTTGGGCAGAATCTTTTCCTCGGAAAATTGAACCGCCGCTATAGCTACATTGGCCCCGTCACGCCTTTCGGCCTCGACTTTGTGAAAATAGATTGTTATCGGCGCACCCCCTGCTTTAACCTGCGCCAAATCTCTCCCCCACTCGCTCCGTTGCATATCACTGAACACATGCACTGCCCCGCCGCCCGTTGTTCCCGCACGAAGAAGGTCAAAAGCCCGCGTCAGAGAATTAACTGCATTCCCCGTCGCTGCCGTTGGTCTGATTTTATCAAGCGAATCTAAAAGCAATTCCGTATCGGAAGTTAACGAATCCGCTACCGGTACAGCTGGCTCGTCAACAGACAGTACCACCGCTGCTTTCGAATCGCTTTCCAGTGCCAAAATAAGTTTTCTCGCCCCTTCTCTCGCGCATTCAAGCTTGCTCTTATCGGCATCATAGCTGCTGCCCTCGCTCATTGACGCGGAATTGTCCACTATTGCCACCAATGAAATCTTACCGCCCAGACCCAACGAACTCGCAAATTCAGGCCGTGACAAAGCCAGCAGTATAAACGCAATCAGCAAAATCCGCATCAGAAGCAGCAGCCACTGACGTATCTTGCGATGTGAGTTCAGTTTCGGGTCTGTCCGGTGAAAGAACATCAAAGTCGAGAATACCACCGTCCTTTTTTTTTGCTTTAGGATAAGATGAAAAACTATCGGCAATCCCGCCAACGGTAGAAGATAAAGAAAGATGGGAGCGGGAAATATCATACCATTCTACTCCTCTGCAGAATAGCGTCATAAACCTCGGTCCTGGTTTCGGTCAGTATGTATTCAGCCCTGATTTTCTGAAAACCACTCCGTAATTCGTCAAGATAAAGACGAAGCTGCTCAAGGTAGGCCTCGCGTACTCGCCTGAAATCAACCGTTACTTTTTCTTTCGACTCCAGCGAGGTAACATCCGCCAGCCCCTTTACTGACATGTTCATCTCCGCCGGGTCCAGAATATGAAACAGCGTAATCTCTTTACCATCGTAATACAGGTGGTTAATACCCTGCAGAATACTTTTCGGTTCTTCCAGCAGGTCGGATATGATAACCACTAATGCCTTGCCTTTAATCAGTTCCGCCGCGCTGTGCAGCGCCGCTTCGATATTACCTTTGTTCTTAGGCTCGATTTTCTCAAGGCCCTGCAGCATCGGCTTAAGCCCCACAAAGCTCCCCGAAGGCTCGTAGTAGTCTCGTATCTGGTTATCAAATGTGATTAGCGAAACTATATCACCCTGCTGTACCATTGAGTACATCATACCCGCCGCCAGATAACAAGCGTATTCGCTTTTCTGCAGCGGCCCGTCCTGCTTGTATTTCATACTTCCGGATATATCTAACATAATATAGCATCGGATACTTACGTCTTCGTGGAACCGCCTGATAACGTACCGGTCGCTTCGCGCATAAACCGGCCAGTCAATCTGGGATACAGGGTCGCCCGGAGCATATTCGCGGTACTCGGCAAACTCAACCGAAGAGCCAAACGCAGGAGACCTGTGCAGGCCCTGATGGCTGCCGTCCATTGGCCGGCGTACACCTATTTCAACTCCACGCAGACGCTCCGCCATTCGTGGCGGAAGGTATCGATAACCTGTGGACTCAATCATATGCACCTCCAGGCAAATCCGAACATCGAATTTACTCTGATTCCTCACCCACCGTATCCAGCAATCTTAGTATCACCGCATCCGTATCAAGCCCTTCGCTCGCTGCGGCAAAATTGAGAATCAATCTGTGACGCATGACCGGCAAAGTATACTTTCTGATATCGTCGCATGAAACATTGAATCGCCCATTCAATACCACATGTGCCTTAGCGGCTAATATCAGAGACTGCCCGGCACGCGGTCCGCAACCATAACGTACAAACTTACTGATAAACTCAGGGGCCTCATCGGACCCAGGCCGTGTTGCCCGGCTCAGACGTGCCGCGTACTTGGCCACGTGTTCGCTAATCGGGACCTGCCTAACCAAATCCTGATACCTCATAACCGATTTAGCATCAAGGATACCGTCAAGCATTTCTCCATCTCGACCGGTAGTCCTCAATAGTATTTGCTGTTCTTCTTCAAGGTTGGGATAGTCAACCTTAACAAGCAAAATAAATCTGTCCAACTGTGCTTCCGGCAGCGGATAAGTACCTTCCAACTCCAAAGGATTTTGCGTCGCAAGCACTAAAAAAGGCTCAGGAAGGATATGGGTATGACCCGATGAGGTTACCTTACGCTCCTGCATAGCCTCCAGCAGTGCAGCCTGTGTCTTTGGAGGGGTACGGTTGATTTCATCAGCCAACAGCACATTAGTAAATATCGGCCCCTGCTGGAAAACAAACCGCCGTTGTCGCGTTTCAGGGTCCGTCTGCAAAATATTTGTACCGGTAATATCAGTAGGCATCAAATCGGGCGTAAATTGAATCCGATTGAATTTTAACAGCATCGTCTGGGCCAGACTGTGAACCATCATAGTCTTCGCTAATCCCGGAACCCCCATCAACAGGCAATGTCCCCTTGCAAAAAAAGCAGTGAGAATCTGATCCAGTACGTCCTTTTGGCCAATAATGACTTTGCCGACCTCATCGAGTACTGTTTCTTTAGCCTGGGCCAGCGACTCGACCGCTTCGAGGGCATCCCTTGGCACTACATTAGCAGTATCACTAAGCCGGCCTTGTGGCATCCCCTGCTCGACAATCTGCCCGCTTGACACATCAAATTTACACCCGCATTTGCAGCGGGCTTTTGTTCCCGCTGAAACTCGACTGACATCATACTTCCTTCCACATTCCGGACAGCTCATAGTTGATGTCTTATCTGACATAAAATACCCTCCACTCTAATGAGTCATAACATACGTTATAATATTCAGCCCCAATTTCTGAGCATGGATGGATTCATAGCCCCATATCAGCGGATAGTAGGCGTCCAGCCAACCAGCTTCGATATCATATGGACTGTAAAGCACCCTAAGGTCACCATCAATTGTCACGCCCAGTATATAGGGTTGATTTTTTAGTTCAGGCCTATTCTTTGCCACGACAGGCGAATACCTGACCTTTTCGATTGGAAGAAGACTGTTGTATAGATGATGATTCACTGAAACAGGCTCCAGCCTTACATCAGGTAAAATCCTAACCAGTTCCCGCCGTACCGCCCTGTCGAACGTCCCCAGGCCCATACCATTGTTTATCAAAAGCACGCCTCCAAAATTAAGATAGCGCCGCAGAGCACTTATCGCCTCTGGAGAAAATGAGAAATCGTCCAAGCCCGTCATATATAGAAACGGATACGCCGAAAGATCATCTTCTGCCGCATCCACTGCTACGCGTTTTAGGTTAACGCGAATAGCCGTGTATTGTCGCAGCTTCATCAGCAATGCAGTCGCCCCGCCGGGATGAACATTCCACGCACCTTCGTGCTTGAGCTGAGCAAAGACAAATTCATCGGTAGGTCTTTTCTCATCCGCCTGTCCGAAAACTTCCGGCTGCCCCTCCAAAAGTCCTACCTCCGCATAGCCCACAACGTACGCCGCCAAATTCAATCCGATTTCATTGGAACTCTTTACATCGTAATAAACCGCCTTCGGCAGCTTCTCAAGTCTCGTCAAATCACGATTCCATCCACAGCCTAATCCATATTTCGAAACCAGCACACCAATCCGGCTGCCGATATAGATGCCCTCCAGAAATGGCTTGGTGGTTCCCGGTTGTTTCGGATACTTTACCTTCTCAACATCCGTCAACATGTGATAGAGCGGATGGTCGGAAGGAATCTCACGAAACCGGCTTTCCGGAAATGCCTCAAGGAAAACCTTTTTGGCGGAATCATAAAAGTAAGGTGACCCCGCTATCGAATCGCAGATAATCATACCACCACTCAATACGTATTCACGCAGCCCCTGAATATGCGCCTGGCTAAGCCTCAGTGTCCGAACACCGCTGAATAATAATGCCGGCAGCTTTTTCGCATCGAAATGAAAATCATTAAGATTGACATTCTGCCAGTGATATTTCAAATCCATCGACCGCCCGTTACCCACCAGCTTTTCCATGTCCGTAGGACACAAATTCCAGTCGGCTATATCCATCTTGTCACCGCTCGAATCTACAAAAGAAGCTGATTCTCCCCATATCACCTTGCCTACCAGATAATCCGGCTGTGGCGGCTTCTTACGTTCGGTACGCCGCAAAGGGGTAGCCGGTAAAGGCAATGGCGGTAGCGCCTCGGCGGCACTCAAATGTTTGGGGGGGGCCTTTGATTGTGTTTTGTTCCCTAAATAGGTGAGCCAGTCGTTCTCTTTGCCCATCGCAGGTACACAAACTACAAATATACAAATAATTAATAACAGTCCCGGAAACCACGATTTGTCCTTGGGACTCCTTACGGAGAAACTAAATGATTGAGAGACTTTGGCTGTTCTTATTGCCTTCATCGCATTTGCCCTCGTCACAAAACTATACAATTTGGTTTTGTCAGGTCGAATAACTGCGTTTGACCACCTTGGAACAATACTTAAACATCCCCCCTCCTTGATTATAAAAACCCATTCTATTATAAACAATTTTCGAAGAAAATTCAAATCATATCTGTAACAATCCAAAATAATCAACGCCTTCAAATTGCCGTAGTTTATTGCCAGCAATAGACTTAGAACAAAAGCCGCCTTAATTAGAGCTTCAACCGCACTACTGACTCCGATAATAACCTCTGAAAAAGAATTTCTCTGACTGTTTAATTTTCCAGGTCTGATATCAAATTCTCTCCTTGTCTTATCTTAACTGTTTTGCTATCATTCTATTCGCTCGTTCCAGGCTTTTTTATGAAACCAAACACCATAAATTGTTTATAATCACTTTTAGCAGGAATTTGATGAAAACATAGCAAGGACACCAGCCAACATATATGCAACCGGCAAAAAAGAAATGAGGTGAAGAACATGAAATCATTAAATCGTCGCCAGTTTATGAAAAGTTCGATAGGTGCAGCAACGTTCACTGTTTTGTCTCAGACTACAAGTATGGCAGCTAATAATAAAGTTGTCCTGGGAATAATGGGCGTTGGCGGTCGCGGACGCGCTCTTTTGGATAGTCTCGTAAAAAGGAAAGACGTTAAGATTAAATATATCTGCGATGCAGATACTCGTTCCTACGGCCCGGCGGCAGAAATTGTATTTGAGGGTCACAATTACAAGCCTAAATTCGTTCAGGATTTCCGAAAAATGCTCGAAGACCCGGAAATCGACGCAGTCGTTATCGCCACTTCCGACCGCTGGCACGCTCTGGCTACAATAATGGCATGCCAGGCCGGAAAAGATGTCTATGTGGAAAAACCGTTATCGCTGAGCATCTGGGGCGGCAGAAAAATGGTTGAAGCCGCACGCAAATATAACCGTGTTGTTCAGGTTGGTATGCAAAGCCGCAGTGCACCTTATACCGACAAAGCCGCTGAGTACATCCGCAGCGGCAAATTAGGGAATGTTCATCTGGCTCGCGTTTTCCTCATGCAGCAATCCCCCCCAATCCACGTAGCCCCCGTACAACCTGTCCCTGAAGGTATCGATTATGATTTGTGGACCGGCCCTTCTCCTATGCTGCCCTATCGCCAGGGCAGGTGGTTCTGGAGACTGTGGGATTTCTATGTTGGTTACATTATGGCAGACATGATTCATCAGATTGACCTGGCTCGATACCTCGTTGGTAAAGAATATCCCGATACTGTTTGCAACGCCGGCGGTGTTTACCACTTCGACGACGGCCGGCAGCAGCCGGATACTCAGTTCACGACATTCGAGTTCGATAAACTTACCATGCTCTTCGAAGCGTCCCTCTGGTCGCCTTATATGCATCGAATTGTTCACCTGAAAGACAAGACCAAATTCCCCGACTGGCCTTTCAGTGCGACAAAGGTGGAAATATGTGGAACCAAAGGCACTATGTGCTTCGGCAGACACGGCGGCGGATGGCAGGTTTTCGAAGGTGATGCGAGTGTGAGTAAAAGCAAGGCGGTTGTTTCAGAGCCGGCCATCTTAAAATTCGGCAGTATAATCGATGAGCATTTTGAGGATTTCATAAGCTGCATCCGCACTCGAAAAAAACCTAAAGCCGATGTCGAACAGGCACACCGTTCAATGGTATTATGCCATCTGGCCAATATCTCATATCGCCTCGGAAACAGAAAACTTAAATTTAACAGCGAAACTGAAAGCTTTGTAAACGACGCAGAGGCCAACAAATACTTAAAAGCCAACTATAGAAAACCCTGGGTCATACCCCGGAATGTATAGGGACATAATCAGGGCGATTTCTTATACATCCCGGTTGATTTGACTTTAGTCATCCGAGATGTTACCATATAACTCGTTCCATAATTGCCTATATAAAACTCGGAAATCATAGGAGGGTGACCTCTTTACTTCTGAGAAAATCGGAGAATAAAAATGGAAAGATATATAGCAAGCCAAAGACGGCCAGGTTGGATGTTAGTGATAATTGTTTTTTGCTGTGTACTCTTATTCCATAGCAGCACAGGCATCTCACAAACTTCTCCTGCCCAAAAAGCCTCATCAGAAACTAAAGTAAAAGGTGTTATCAAAATAGCTACCATTGGTCCCCGACCATTGAATGTAGATAGCAATACCGAACCGCAAAAAATTGTAAACAGGATGATCGCCCACTGGAAATCTCGATTTGCCCAGGTCCTGCCTGACCGACCTGACTTAATTGTCGTCCCTGAAGCCTGTGACCGACCGACCGGTCTCAGCCTCGAAAAACGCCTCGAATACTATCGAGTGCGTAAGGGCCAGGTACAAAATTTCTTCGCCAAAGTTGCAAAAGAAAATAAATGCTATATAGTCTATTCCGCAGCTAAAGAAATGGAAGACGGCACCTGGCGCAATTCCAGCGTATTGCTCGACCGAACGGGCAAAGTCGCAGGCATATATAATAAAAATCACGTAGTCATCGAAGAGACCACCAAAGCAGGTATTCTTTGTGGAAGAGATGCACCTGTCTTCAATTGCGATTTTGGCAGGGTTGCTCTTGCAATATGCTTTGATTTGAACTTCGATGAACTGCGGCTTAAATATAAAAAGGCCAAACCTGACTTGCTGATTTTCTCCTCGATGTATCACGGAGGATTAATGCAGGCATACTGGGCATATTCCTGTCGTTCTCATTTTGTCGGTGCCATTGCCGGCAGAGCAACGCCCTCTGAAATTTACAATCCTTTAGGCCAGCTTGTCGCCTCTAATACAAACTACTTCGACTATACCGTTGCCGAGGTCAATCTCGACTGCCGTCTTGCCCATCTGGATCATAACTGGTCTCGTCTCAAAGCTCTTAAAGCCAAATACGGACCAAAGGTCAAGATTACCGATCCCGGACGCCTCGGCTGCGTTTTAGTTGCCAGTCAACATGAAACTATCAGCGCTGATGAAATGATTAAAGAATTCGAAATTGAATTATTGGATGATTATATGGCAAGGTCATTAGCCCACCGCCATACACCGTCAAACATGGAATGAGGAGAAAAATATGAAATCACTAAATCGTCGACAATTTATGAAAGGTTCTATTGCCTCCGCCGCCGCCTTTACAGCTTTCCCTCAAAGCAAAGCTCATGGAGCGAACGAAAAGGTGATTATGGGCGTAATGGGACTGGGCGGCCGGGGAACATATCTGGCCGAGACATTCGCTATGCGACCCGATGTTGAGATCGCCTATCTTTCCGACACAAACACAAGGCGTTTCGCCCGTGCAAGAGAGGCAGTGGAAGAAGCACAGGGCAAAAGAACAAAACTCGTTCAGGACTTCCGGAAAATCCTCGATGACCCCAACGTCGATTGTCTCGTCAACGCCACCCCCGACCACTGGCACGGACTGGGCTCTATCATGGCCTGTCAGGCGGGAAAGGATGTCTACGTGGAAAAACCTATGTCCCACAATATCTGGGAAGGAAGAAAAATGGTCGAGGCCGCCCGTAAATACAAAAGGGTCGTCCAGGTAGGGATGCAATCACGAAGCGCAGCTTACAGCAAGAAAGCAAAGCAATACATTGAATCAGGCAAAATGGGCGACATCTACCTTGTCCGCGTTTTCAATATGATGCAGCATGCCATGCAGAGAGAAACTCCCAATCAGCCGGTTCCTGATGGATTTGATTATGACATGTGGTGCGGGCCTGCCCCGAAACTCCCTTATAATCCGTCCCGTCGTTGGCTGAACCAGTGGGAATACAGTTGCGGGCCGATTCCCGGTGACGCGATTCATCAGCTTGACATTGCCCGGTATCTGCTTAACGACATGCCATATCCGAAATCAGTCTCTCACGCCGGCGGTGTCAACGCCCTTAGAGATGGCAGGGAAACACCCGACACCCAGTTCGCAACATTCGATTATGGCCGGCTTACTTTATTGCTTGAAACAGCTCTGTGGACACCTTATATGAAAAAGACACCCAGCAATATCCGGGACTCAGACGGTTTTCCAAATTGGCCTTTCAGCAGTACAAAAGTCGAAATCTTAGGGACAAAAGGTTTCATGCACTTTAGCCGGCATGGTGGCGGCTGGCAGGCATTTGATTCCGAGTGCGAATTGGTACGCTCTGAATTCGGCCGTCAGGGTGACAAAGAGCACCAGGACAACTTCATTGATTGTATCCATACGCGTAAAAAACCCAACGCCGATGTGGAAATGGGACACCAGTCTGCGTTACTGTGCCACATGGCCAACATATCGTATAGAGTAGGCAACAAACAACTGGAATTTGACCCTCAAACCGAATCATTTACCAACTCCGATCAGGCAAATAAATACCTGAAACGCAAATATCGCGAACCATGGGTCGTCCCGGAGAAAGTATAATCGGGAAAGAAAAGATGTTGCAAAGAGTTCTATTATCTGTAGCCATTGTTGCAGTATGCTGCAATTGTGCCTTTTCCAAATGGCTTGAGATTTCCAATATCAAGATAAAGCAGGAACCTACGGAATTAGGCGGCCCCAAGACAATTATCGAATACGACATTGAGGACCCTAATATCTCACCGGAATCCCCCGCTTATGTTTTTATCCGCTACAGTAAAGACAAATCCAACTGGCGGCTGATTACAAAAGATTGTCTTCGGGGCAATGGCTTTGATATTGTTGAAAAACCGGGACATAAACAAGTCGTCTGGTGGGGAACCGAACAAACCACTTTCAATGAATTAAATAAAGTCGATATTCGCCTTCGCGGCATTCAGATGATACGTGTCCCCGCCGGAAAATTTATATTCAAAAGCCTGCCCGGCGGCGGACGTGACGAATCGAAGGAAATAACACCAAGCTCCGATCTCCCCCTGTTTTATATGGCCAAGTTCGAAACCACCATCATAATGTACGCCGATTACCTCAACGAAATCGGCGGCGAGGGTGCGGGCTGGAATCAGCGTATGGCTAATATCGACCGTTGCGGCATCATCCGGAAAAGTGATAATACGTATAGCGTAGAACCGTCACGCGAAAACTATCCGATTACATATATATCATGGTACGATGCAACGAACTTTTTACAGTGGTGCGGCCTAAGACTGCCGACCGAGACCGAATTCGAAAAAGCCCTGCGTGGAGGACTCTTTTTAGATGGCGATGAAGCTAAAAAAGATTCCAATCTAATGCCTGAAAGACGCTACCCCTGGGGCGACGAAGCACCTGATGCGGGTGGAGTTTTTCGATGCAATTACGATGGCTCCGAGGATGGCTTCGAGTACACCGCCCCGGTAGGAAGCTACGATATATTCAGCAGTCCTTACGGTTTTTGCGATTTGGCCGGTAACGTTGCCGAATGGACTCTTGACTGGTATTCAACATCATTTCATACCGGCCTCGATGGATTCCGAATGGTGAGAGGCGGTTCATGGATGGCCGTTCCCGTCGCCTGCGACGCCATCACCGGAGCCACCCAACTGCCCCTAAAAGAAAGCAGTATAATGGGCTTCCGCGCCGCAAAATAACCTCTTTATTAGGGGCAACCCCACATGGTTGCCCTAATATTTTCAACAGTTTACTCCCGATATGAACTCACTTGCTTTTCTGCCGAATGGGCGGCAATCTTCATCCTCTACGAAAACATTTGTCATTGCAAGGAATCCCGATATAATCGGGATGAAGCGGCAATCTCATTCTTTATAAAAAATTGTCATTGCGAGCGCAGCGCGGCAATCTTCGTTATTAAACTATAAAAGTATTATGAAACAATACTGGGTTTACATGATGACTAATCGTAATAAAACTGTCATCTACACAGGTGTTACTAATGACCTGAGAAAAAGAGCCCGTCAGCACAAAGACAAAAAAGATTGTTCGTTTACAAAAAGATATAACATTACCACGTTAGTCTATTATGAATCATTTAATTGCATTCATGATGCGATAGCCGCAGAGAAAAAAATTAAATCAGGCTCAAGAGCAAAAAAGATTGCATTAATAGAAAGCATTAATCCGAGTTGGAAAGACTTATATATTTAAAATAATTGTCATTGCAAGCGCAGCCGTTGAGCTTGTCCTCGATGTTAGCTCACTTGCTTTGGAGTTTACCCTCGGTGTGTGCCTACTTGCTTGTCTGCCGGGGGTCGGGGGCATCAATCTCAAACCTAACTAAAAACTCAACACTAAAAACTCAAAACTAAATCGCGGGGGTCGAG
>DAOUVA010000193.1 GCA_030667885.1 Phycisphaerae bacterium | reverse complement strand
CCTCTCTATAATGTAACGACAAAAGATGGAAAGATACTGGCCCAATACATCTCGGAAAAGCAGCTTCAAAAAAACCTGCCCGGCATTTATCGCCTCCTGAAGACCTCATATGCAGACAACCCGAACAACGCCTTTATCTGGGCAGGCAGTATTCTAGAGCATTAAGCTCGACGACCGTACCATCCAAAACAGCTTTTTCTAAGAATACGAAAATCGTCAATTGCGATTTGACAGGCATGACCATCGATGGAGTACTGGTAACGGACATAGTTAAAGCCTATAAAAAAACGAAATAAAGGCCCTATAACCGCTATTTTTTTCAAGCCGCCAACGAAAATTGTCGAGTTTGCCCTTATATAGAAGCAATATAATCAAAATTAGACCGATTTTTCGTCTCTGCGGCCTGATAATATAGAAAGGAGACCACTATGACATCAACTCAAAAAAGGTTTTTCTGTCTTATATCAGCCGGCCTGATTCTAATCTGCCTGACTTCGCTAAACCAGTGGCTCCATGGCAATAAAGCACAAATTCTTACGGCGGCTCGCGGGGCCGAACACCCGATTCAATTCCAGGGCGGCCCGAATGAACATCTCCGAAAACTTCTTCAGGAACGATACGATGTTCTCAGGGCTGCAGTAGGCCTGCTTAATCAGCAATACAGTGCCGGCCGTGTCGGAATACTGGAGATCAGAAATGCGATTATTGAAATGCTCCACGCTGAAGCCGACCTGTCCTCAACCAGCACTGAGCGGATAAAGGTCTATGAGAAACTCGTAAAAATTCTACAGGAACAGGACAAGTCCCTTGCAGAAGCGGTCAATGCCGGCCGGGTAACTCAGATGGAATTCCTCAGAGCCAGAGCTTCGACACTCAAGGCAGAAATAGAACTTGAGAAACTAAAGCTCCCAAAAGTTACACCACAGTAGATACACAACAAACTCGCTGCCGGTTCGTCTGATAGCACTGCTCGCTTTTGCTTTTGGATTGGCTTTTGTTGTATGAGCAATTACTCTGTTTTCCTCAGTTTTTGTATTTGGACTTCGCGGACTTGCAGCTCTGTTGATTTGGATTTAGGCTGCCCCTCGATATATATTCCTATTTTTCCTTTGCCTGCTCCCGCCGCACGGACAACGCCGATTTCCTCTCCGTTTAGCCAGACCTGAATTTTATCGCCCTGAACTTTGGCCGAGAGCGTATTCCAGCCCTCCTTGTCCAGGAGGTCATCGCGCAAGTTGGCCAACGCCAGCCCTTTTCCCTGTACTATTACACTGCCTGTAAAGGCCATAGGTTTGCCGCTGTCGAATATCTCAATTCGCGTCCCCTTCTCCACACCCTGCTCCTGGCCTGTACCTCTCAGCCATATTCCGGCGTGGATGGGCCACGTTGCCTGGAACGTTACCGCCAGCAGGTAATCCTCGTACTCATCCTTTGTCCAGAGAACACCGCTTTTGCCGCCTGCTCCGGGCGCTGCAATAATCCTACCCCTTTTAACCGTCCAGGAAACATCGCCCGAAGATTGCCAGCCTGCAATGTCACTGCCGTTGAATACAGCGGCCCATTCTACAGGCTGTTCATTTCCGGTTTGTTGTTCGGCAGCTTCTGTGATGTTGTGTGTGCCGTGGCAGTCCGTGCAGACCGAATCATGCGTAACGGGCCGGCCATTCGGGCGTATCCGACCGCGCCAGGTCTTGATAAATTCCTCCACCACTTTCTCATCATGGTCAGCAAGACCATAAACGGTGCGTTCGCCGCCCGGCTTGTGGCAAGAAGGATTCGAACACATCGCGCGAACCTCAGAGCGGCCGAAAAGAAGGTCCGGCTTGGTCATCAGCATTTCATCATGCATGTGCTCGGTAGATAAGCCGTGACACACATCACAGGTAACATCCAAAGTCAGGTGGCTTACCGTTAGCTCCTCGGTCTTCATGGTCGCATGGCAAACGTAACACTTGCTGTTTCCATCCGATTTTTCAGCCTGTGATTCATCAGCGAAACTTACTGCGAAAACACATACAAAAACCGCAAATATAATTACCCCCCCCGCCAGATACAAATTGGTTCGTTTGTTGAAGTGCACCGGTTTTCTCCTCGTATTAGATTAAACTAAAGCGGCAGGTGCTGTGATACACCTGCCGCCAATCGAAATATCATAGTTTTCAGCAGGTCTGTTCTTGACCGCTATCAAAGTTAATCATCAAAGTTCCGATTTCTCGAAAAGCTGTTAAACGACTTCCCAGTCGCGCAGCCACTCGTATTCCTGTGGCAGATCCGCCCACTGCTGGTCGGTAATTTCAGTGAGCCACTGCTTATCGGCAGGCGACATTCCAAGCTGCCGGGTATATGAAGCACGTGCGGCGTTCTCAACTTCATAAACCGTTGTCAGGCCCGGTACCGTAGCGGTGATGGCCTCGTTTGCAAGGATGCACTGAAGCGTCAGCCGGGCCAGGTCATTTTCCTTCTTACTGCCCACGCCCATTACCGGGAACTTAACTTTGCCGCTTGTTTCCTTGAAGAGACTTCCGCCGAAGTACGGCTTAATCGTTACGACTCCCACATCTTGCTTGCGAACAACATCGAATATACCCTTAGACTGGTCGGACCCGTGGCCAGGATTGGTCTCTTCAATGTTACTGGCTACCGGAGACTGGCCTTTTACCTTGGTCTTTGCACTGCAAGGGAAGATTACCATTTCGAATTCGGGGTACTTGTTGAGAACGTGCTCGAACCAGGGACGGCTATGACAGGACATACCAAGATGGCGAACCTTTCCGGCTTTATGCAACTTCTGGAAGGTGTCTATCAGGGATTCGACTTCGGCATCGGTATTGAGCTGATCAGTCCCGAGTTTTCCAGCCATTTTGGCCTGTGGACGCCAGATGTCGAGGTAGTCGGTTTTCAATAGACGCAGGCACGTTTCGACATTGAAGGTCTGGTCCTTAACGTTACAGAGTTTTGAGCCGCGCGGGCCGAGGTTGTGAATATCGGCGCCGACATACATCCTTTCGCGGCGTCCCTTAAGGGCCTCCCCATAGCAAAGACACTCAGCGGCGGTGGTAATGTCCAGATAGTTGATACCCGAGTCGATGCAGGCGCTCACAACGTCGGTTCGGTTTTTGGCGACGTCGGCCGGGACTTCCTCGTTGGCGAAACTGTCCCAGTATCTGCCGGCATTGCGATTCTTCCAGTGCCCGCCCAGACTGACCTCGGATACCATCATGTTAGTCTTGCCCATCCGCCGGTAGGTCATCTTCTCGTGGAAATTCAGAACTTTCGGTGTTTGGTGGCCGGCCTGTCCCTCGCCTGCCAATGCACCGGCAATCGTACCGGCGGCCACAATAGAAGTATTACGCATAAAATCTCTTCGTGAAAACTTATCGTTGTTCATAGATTTTCCTTTCTAATTCGAGCTGGTTTCGGTGTTATTCGTTATGCTGAACCGAAGTTTAAGTCTCCGAACCACCTCTGAGGTTGAAAAAGCATATTAAGTGCTGTATATAATGACACAACAGCGTGTAAATGTCAACCTCATTTCCAATCACTTTTTGACAGCATTTTTGCTTAACAGGAGTTAATCAATCTTATCATCAAAAGAAAGTTTTTGCTCAAAACCTTGAGAAAATACTTGCAAAACCTGCCTGCTTTGTATTAGAATACTCTTTAGCGAACCACTTTTTAATTTGAGAGGAATATCAAATGACAAAGAGAAGCTGGACCGTTACGTTTATCCTTTCTGTGCTATTGGTCTTATTATGTGCCTTAAAAAGCACCGCTCAGGACCCATCCGGTTACGTTGTTAGTGCTGCAGGCGAGAAGCTCACCTTTACTGCCCGGCCGGAACTTGGCTACGTGGTAAAGACACAGCAAAATACTTCTAATATTGAGGCCTTGAGCGGGACACTGCAACTATTCACAAACGCAGAAATAAAACCGATTCGCGGTTTGGGCCGGAAAAACATCTCAGTTGTCTATAACGGCAAATCTGCCGATGAAAACGAAAAGACTATCACCGCGCTGGCAAGCCATGACCAGGTTCGGTATGCAGCGCCGCTTTTTTCATCTAATGGCGAGACAGTAGCTGTCATACCTGAGATAGCCATCCGCGTAAAAGCCGAAACAGACGCACAAGAGCTGCGAGAGCTTTGTGAATCGATGGGTCTGGCTATTATAAAGAAATTGGAATTCACAGAGCAGGAATATCTCATAGAAGTCCCGGGGACAGATGCAATTGATGTGTTCAATGCAGTTGAGGAGCTCGGTGAGATTTCGTTCATTGAGTGGGCCTGTCCCAACATCGCATTTCAACCCAGGCTATGCGGCCAAGTTATCCCCAACGATGAATACTTTCACAATCAGTGGGACTTACATAACACTGGACAGACAAACGGGACTCCTAACGCGGATATCAATGCTCCGGAGGCCTGGGAAATCACAACGGGAGACCCGAATATTGTAATCGCAGTGTTTGATAGCGGCGTTGACGCCAATCATCCCGATTTAATAAACAATCTCGTGCCGGGGTATGATTTTGTTGATGATGACGCAGTGCCGGATCCATGCCTGAGCAATCCTGAAGATGGCCATGGTACGAATTGCGCCGGGCTCATAGCGGCCCAGGGCAACAACGGTATTGGCGTCACAGGTGTCACGTGGGACTGTAAGATAATGCCCATCCGAATACTGGGGGGAAATAACGATTTTAGCACGGACGCCGATATAGCAGCCGCGTTCCGATGGGCCGCCAATAATGGCGCCGATATTCTCAGCAATAGTTGGGTATCGTATTTTTTCCCGTTAATGTTGGTCCACTCGGCCATAGCAGATGTCACGAAGCAGGGTGGAATTGGACGTGATGGCAAAGGTTGTGTAGTGATCTGCGGTTCCGGAAATTGGGAGGGCGGCGGTCCAGTTGCCTATCCCGCAGCTTATCCGGAAACCATTGCAGTAGGCGCAACTGACCATGACAACGAAGTCTGGGACTACAGCGCATTCGGCCCGGAACTGGACTTAGTAGCACCAAGCGGCGGAATAGGACGTGCTGATTATTTCCTCCGCGGGAAGGCATTTCTTTGGACTACGGACATCGTAGGAATTCCAGGATTCAGCATGGAAAATCTCGACTATAGTATCCTGGACTACAGCGACTCAATGGGAGGCACCTCCGGGGCCTGTCCTATTGCAGCCGGGGTGGCAGCCCTTATCCTCTCAGTTGATCCGAACCTGACTAACATCGAAGTTCGGCGTATCCTGCTTGATTCCGCTGTCGATCTGGGTGAGGAAGGCTGGGATGAATATTATGGCTCGGGGCGTGTGGATGCCTTTGCAGCAGTAAATCTCGCTCTAAATCCACAGTCACCCACAACACCACCCGGAACACCGTCCGGATCTATATTATATGTCGATGATGATGCCACCAACGATCCCGGTCCTGGTGATCCTGATATAAGTGATGCCAATGAGGACGGCTCAACTGAGCATCCCTTCGATAGTATACAGGAAGCCATCGATAATGCTCTTGGCTCGGATACCATCATTGTCCTGGACGGGACTTATTCAGGCAATGGCAACTATGACATTGACTTCAAAAGCAAGGCGATTACGATTCGCAGTGAAAACGGACCGGTAAACTGCATTATTGACTGCCGGAAATTGGGACGCGGCTTCTATTTCCACAGAACTGAAGGAGCGAATTCGGTTTTAGAGGGATTAACCATCACCAATGGAAGTGCCGATGAAGGCGGCGGCATTTATTGCGGCAACAGCAGCCCAACAATAACCAACTGCGTGCTCAGCAATAATACAGCGACTTCTGTAGGCTGGGAAGGCGGCTACGGCGGCGGAATGTTAAATGAAAACAACAGACCGACAATAACTAACTGCACATTCAGCGGCAATGAGGCCGAATTTGGAGCCGGGATGTATAATTATGATAGCAGCCCCATTTTGATCAACTGCACATTCAGTGAAAACGTAACGATTTGGGACGGCGCGGGGATGTACAACGATTGGAGCAATCCGGATTTAACCAATTGCATATTTAGAGGAAACTCAGCCGGCGACTGGGGCGGAGGCATGTGTAATAGTGGTGGAATGCAGTCTCTGGCAAGCTGCAGATTCAGTGAAAACTCGGCGGTCGGGTATGGCGGGGGGATATATAACGACTGGAACGAACTGACAGTGAGCAACTCCGTATTGAGTGGAAACACAGCGGTCTGGGACGGCGGAGCGATGTATAACGATTGGAGCAGCCTGACGGTGACTAACTGCACACTCGCCGGAAATACCGCTGGCAATGGTCATGGCAATGCACTGGCTTTCGATTCTTCTATATGGAGCAGCCCGAGCGTCATTGAGCTTACCAACTGTATCCTCTGGGACAACGGAGATGAAATATGGAATAATGACGATTCGACAATCACAGCTACCTTCAGCGACATTCTGGTTGAAACTCGGACGCTCTGGCCGGGTGAGGGTAATATTAAAAACAACCCGTTATTCGCAGATCCGGCTAACGGCGATTACCATTTGCTTGCAGGTTCACCCTGCATTGATGCCGGCGATCCAACTACTTCTGTTGGTTCAGAGCCGTTGCCGAATGGCGGGCGAATCAATATGGGAGCTTATGGCGGCACTGCCGAGGCGAGCACAAGCCCTGAAAATTGAGGGGGAAAATCCGCCGAGTAACTCGGCGGGGTGAAGATAACACTATAAATTCCCAGGATAAATCCGGGAGCTAACCGAAGAGAACATGCTTTTCATGCTTCGGCAGGTACTTTGTCGGGTGCGGAGTCTTTGATAAACGCTCTAAGAGATTGGGGCTCTGCTACTTTTCGATAGCCCATGGCCTTTATGACTTCAAAGACCTCTGTCCATGTCGGAAAGCGTTTCGAATTCTTTCTTTTATATTCATCAATGGCCAAAAGAAAGCCAAACTGTTCATCGGACATCTGGCCCTGCTCGGCGGCTTTTCGATCTTCGCTCAGCCGTCTTCCCGGCCCCCGCCGGCGGTCAAGCCCTAAACGTCTGTCAACAACATTATTTCTGCGATCTTCGTCGCCATTATGCTCCGGAATATTTTCTTTATCCATATTATATTAAACCTTATTTTTACCTTGTTAGCTTATTGGATATGAAAGCAGTCGATAACTGCACGGTTAGAATTACAAGAGACTGTTCGTCTTTTTGAATTCGTCTGTGGCCAAAAGACTAAAAGTCATCTTCAAAAAGGTCATCGTCGAAATCGGCGGCGTCTCCTTCATCGAGTGCATAATCATAGAAATCATCATATGCCTGCTGCGACTCAATTATAACGTGCGCTTCATCGAGAAAATCTTCGGGAACCATTACGGCGATTTCTTTGGAACCTAATACCGGTTCTTTCTGCTCACTTATTACGGCCGATACATCGTTGACTTCCAGTAGAGATTTGAACTCTCTGGCCTGCTCCAAATCATCGGCAAAAGCAACAACAACGTACCCCTGCAGTTTGGCCTGCGATCTATGTGCTTTTTTGGAACGCTTTGCCATTTTATTCCTCCACAACAAACATAGGCATTAAATTCTCTTTCCAACGTTCATTTTAATCACCCCGTCCATGATAGACAGGCCGTCAAACGCTTCTCTTTTGAATATTTTCGTCAAATTAGACTCCATAAATAATCAAAAATTACTAACTTAAACGAAAAACTTTAACTTGCCGGTTCCGGCTGTCGGGACTAAGCTGTTTCTACGGCTCGATTATTGTAAAAATTTAGCGTTTTAAGCATATTTTTTTGTTG
>DAOUVA010000238.1 GCA_030667885.1 Phycisphaerae bacterium | reverse complement strand
GCAACTTCAAGCGGCCGTTTGTCGTTGTCGATGAAATTGAAAGGCAGGCAGAAGAGGACACTCGCGAAGAAGTTGAGAAAATTAACGCACAAATCGCAGGCTTCCAGAACGAATTGCAAACTATTCTGTCTTCGGCCAAAGCCGGCGAGGAAGAGGTCATCGGCAGTTCGATACTGCAGAAGCAACGAGACATTGAACTGAAACAGCGCAGGGCACAGCAACAGTTGAATGAAGTTAAACTGATAAGACGGGAACGAATCGAGCACTTAGGTAATGTGCTTCGTGGATTTAATATGCTGATGACACCGGCGGTTATTCTGGTAATCGCTATAGTATTGGGTATCTGTCGCAGCGTTAGGAAGAGACATTATATCAGTCATGCAAGTGATGCCTGAAAGAAAGCACGAATATCGAAATCCGAAATACGAAACAAATTTAAATGACTGAAATTCAAAATTCAAAACGGTATGATTTGGAAGAAAGGACACTTAAATTTGCAACGAGAGTAAGGATTTTTGTTAAACAATTAAAAAAAACAATAGCTAATATCGAAGACGTAAAACAACTTGTAAGAGCATCCGGTTCTGTTGGAGCAAATTATATTGAGGCCAACGAAGCTCTTAGTAAAAAAGACTTTGTTATGCGTATTAAGATATGCCGAAAGGAAGCTAAAGAGAGTGCATATTGGCTGAAGCTTGTCGATACTGAGGACGATCCAGAACTGGAACGTGAAAGTCACGAATTGACACAAGAAGCCACCGAACTTACAAATATCTTCGGATCGATTTTAAGAAAGAGTCAATAAGGTTTTCGAACATTTGAAAATCGGATTTTAATAACACAAGCAGGAGTTTAATAGATGAGTAACAAGAACCTGACAATATTAGGAATCGTTGCGGTTTTAATGGTAATATGGGCGGTGGCCCAGTCCCATGTTTCAAACAGGTCGAGGACAGAAACGGACGGGCCGTCTCATCTTCTCCGGGGGCTTGATCCGGCTGATATAGACAGTATTGTTCTGGGTGGCAGCGAAGAAACGGTGACGCTCAAGCGTCAGCAAGGGAAATTCGTTGTCGTTAATAAGGACAACTATCCGGCCAAGGCAAGTGAAATCAATAATTTGATTACCAAGGTTTTGGAGATTCAGACGTCGCAGTTTGTTACGGACAAAGCGGCAAACCACGAAGACCTCGGTCTAACGGAAGAAAATGCTACAGCCACAATTAAGTTTTTCAAGTCGGATTCCTCGCTGCTTACAGGTGTTATCGGAGGAAAAAAGAAGGAGCTTGGACAGGGCGCTTATGTAAGACTGGCATCGAGCGATGATGCTTATGTGGCGCCAACTATGCCGTATATTGCGGACACGGCGATAAGTTATATCGAACAGGACCTTGTTTCGATGAAGCGAGAGGATATTGTATCGGTAACTGTCAGCTCGGCCAACGGACAATATACACTTAAAACAACGGAGGACGGCAAAGACGTTATACTGGAAAATATTCCGGCCGGCAAAAAGTTTAAGAGCAGTGACGGCGACAGCGTCTTTACCGCTTTAACAAGTTTGAGATGTGACGACGTCATGAAAAATTCGGGCGATTTGACCTTTGACAAAGAATATATCTGTACGCTGAAAGACTCGACTGTTTATGCCCTGAAGATAGCTCAAAAGGACGATAAGACATATGCCACTTTTGAAGCAGATTATACCGACAAAACACCTATAACAAAAGACAGCAACGTTGAGTCGGAAGAAGAGTTGAAAAAGAAAGAAGCCAAACTTCTCGCCCAGGAGGGTGCGGTAAAATTCACTACGAAACATAAGGGATGGGTTTATGAAATCGCCGAGTGGAAGGCGAAGAATCTGATTAAAGAACTCTCAGAATTAATCGAGGACGAGGAACAGCCTAAAGATGAGCCTGAGCAGGCCGAATCTGTAATAAACGAAGAAACGACTACTCCAACAATAGAATAGTCTAAAGCAGTAGATCCTAACTCATAAACTGTTCAGCAAGTTTGTTAGAGACTATTCTCGATAAAACGGCAGCACCGAACAAACTAAAAAAGAAAGGACAGAAAATGAGCATCCACAATTTTATTTATCACAGCAGGCATATCGTTATTATTCTTTTTGCAGCTTTATTAGTCTTGGGTGGATGTTCGGCCAGTCTACAAACATCAAAACAGCCCAGTTTTGTAGCACACCGTGTTGGGCATTTCCGCAGTGAAGCCTGTTGTGTGGGCGATTTTAACAATGACGGAAAGATGGATATTTTGGCAGGCCCTTACTGGTATGAGGCACCTTATTGGAAAGCCCACCAGTTTCGATCTCCGGAAGGTAAAGTCGATGCACAAGGTAATACACATACGGTTGACGAAAAAGGCATTGGTTACTGGGACGATTTCATGAACGTGCCGCTGGATGTCGATGGTGACGGTCTTCTGGATGTTGTAACATGCGGCTGGTTCAGCAAGCAAGCTGAATGGTACCGTAATACCGGAGTGGCGGGCGACTATTGGCCGATGACTGTCGCCGAAAAGAACGGCAACTATGAATGCGGGGAGCTATGGGACATTGACGGCGATGGAAAAAAGCTCGAGATCCTGCCCGACACCTCAGATACCAAGTGGTATGAGATCGGCATTAAGGACGATGGTAAGCGTGGACTGATTAGACAACAAGTCAGCCAAGACAGCAAGCCATTCGGTGGTGGTGTCGGGGATGTTAACGGAGACGGCCGGCCCGATATTCTGCGACCCAGCGCCTGGTATGAGGCACCAGCCGACCCGCGCAGAGGTCAATGGAAAGAACACCCTCTGGCACTCGGCAGTATGGACGAAGGGCAGGCTGATCACACACCTCAAATACAAGTTTATGATGTTGATGATGACGGACTGAACGATATCATAACCAGCTCGGCGCATAAACATGGAATCTTCTGGTATAAGCAGGTAAGACAAGGATCGAAAACAACATGGCAAAGACACGTGATTGATAAGTCGTGGTCTCAGGCCCACAGTATAACGTTAGCCGACCTTGATGAGGATGGCGACCTCGACTTTGTTACGGGAAAACGATTTCTCGCTCATAACGGCGGCGACCCGGACGCCCATTCTCCGTTGTGCGTTTACTGGTATGAATTGAAGCGTGGGGCTTCTGTTGAATGGGTCAAACACACTATTTCCTATGATGAGGGTATCGGCTCAAGCCTGAATATTCCCGTGGTTGATATGGATGGCGATGGAGACCTCGATATAGTGGTAACGGGTAAATGGGGCGGTCCTGTTTATTTCGAGAACAAAAGCAAATCCAACCGATAGCAAGGACCAGGCCATGAGAATTTCCGCAAAGGAATTTACCGCCCTACTGCTGGTATGGCTGTGCGTGAATTTCGCTGTAAGTAATAATGCCGGGGCAGCGATCAATAAATCGGAGATTGATGAGAAATTAGCAGCGATTGTCAACTACGAACGCGGGATGAGCAGAGAGCCGCTCATTGCTGTGGAAAAACTCATCCGGGAATCACAAAACCAGCCCGAGCAACGTAAATACATCGAGCTTCAATTAGCTGAATTACTCGCTGAAGCCACATTAGAAAGTAAATCGTTCATCTGCAGGCAGCTCTGGTTTATCGGGACGGCTGATTCTGTTCCTGCAATCGCCAGGCTGCTGATGGACGAGGAGACGGCGGACATAGCCTGCTATGCAATCGGGCAGAATCCGAGCGAGGAGGCGGGCAAGGCGTTGCGAGAAGCGCTGAACAAGGTTTCGCCGAAAGTACAGATTCGCATTATAAATCTATTGGGCGACCGGGTTGATAAACAAAGCGTAGAAGCAATCGGCAAACTTGTATTCGGAGCGAAAAGGGAAGTCAGCGAAGCTGCGGCTGCGGCGCTGGGAAAAATCGGTGGTGCACAGGCGATACAATTATTAGTAGAAACCAGAGCCAAAGGTGATTCGGAACTTAGATTCGCAGCGACTGATGCGTACCTTAGATGCGCTGAAGACCTAATGTTCGAAGGCGAAACAAAACAAGCGACCGTTATCTACAAGGAACTGGCCGGCAATGATGAAACACCTATTATCCGAAGTGCGGCCATTAAGGGTCTGGCAGACATTGGCGGTCAGGATATAGTGCCGTTGGTTATTTCTGCTCTGCGTGATGAAAACCGTATGGTGCGAACTACGGCCAGAAGCTGTGTTCGGACGATGGAAGGCAGCGGCGTTACCGAACAGATTGCAGGTGAATTATCAAAGACATCACCTGATGAACAGATGCTTCTGATTGGTGCTCTTGCAGACCGGGGAGATGCCGCGGCGCTGCCTGCGATAACAGCGGCAGCCAAGAGCACAAACCCAGAAGTCAGAAAAGCAGTATTGCAAGCCGTCGGAAAACTCGGCGATGCTTCTTTTGTAGGCTACTTAGTTAAAGCCGCAACAGAAAGCACGAGTTCCGAGGAAAAAAGCATGGCAGTAAATAGTCTCACGCTGCTCCGCGGCAGCAGAGTTGATGATACAATAGTACAAAGCATGCAGAATTCGGAAGCCAGCGTGCGCCGGCAATTAATTCAGGTGCTTGCCGAGCGTGATGCTGTTGACGCAGTACCAGTACTGTTTGCTGAGGCAGTAAATCCCGACAGGAAGGTCCATCAGGCGGCGTTCAAGGCCTTAGGCAGACTTGCTGATGAGGAACATTTACCATCACTGATAAAGCTTCTTGTTAAGTTGGAAGATGACAGCAGTCACAGAGAAGCCGAGCGGGCTGTCGTAGCTGTTTCACGCAAGATTAATCAGCCGAGCAGGCAGGCGGATGCCGTATTGGCGGGGCTGCGCGGTGAAAAACGCGTTGCTGTCAGATGTTCGCTGCTGCGGGCGCTCGGAGGTATCGCAAACAGTAAAGCTCTGAGAACACTTGAGGCGGCATCAAAAGAGGCAAATCCCGCCGTGCAGGATACATCCGTTCGCGCATTGGCCAAATGGCCTAATGCGGCGGCGGCAGAAGTTTTGCTGGAAATTTACTGTAACACAAAAAGCCAAATACACCGACTGCTGGCGTTGCGAGGTTTCGTACGCCTGTTGTCTCTGCCTGTTCAGGGTCGTACGGCAGAGAAAACGCTGGAGTTGTGTCGGCGGGCAATGCAGCAAGCGAGGAGTTCTGCAGAGCAAAAACTTGTGCTATCTGGTTTGTCAAACGTTAGCGACCCAGGGGCTTTGGAAATGGTCGAACCGTTTCTGCAGGTCGAGGAAGTCAGAGGAGAAGCGGCGACTGCCACGATAAAAATAGCCGGTACAATTATGGATACTCATGGTGAAAGAGCCAAGACGGCAATGAACAAGCTGCTCGCTGTCTCTAACAACGAGAACTTGCGCAAACAGGCCGAAGAGATTATCCAGCAAATCAAATAATTCGAAACCAAGACACACCGATAATAATAATCAATCAGCATTTTCGCCTGCGACTTACGCTTTCAGCTATGTTTGAGAGTCACTGCAATATGGTGATAGTAATATTTTAATTGATTCACAGCCTGGAAAACGTATAATTCAATTGTATTTTGAAAACTCTTTAGATGAAAGGAGAGTTATGAGCAGTCACAGACGGAGAGGATTCACCTTGATAGAACTGTTAGTTGTGATTGCCATCATCGCGTTGTTAATGGCGATATTAATGCCCGCGTTGCAAAGGGCCAAGAAACAAGCCCAGAATGTCAAGTGCCAAAGTAATATGCGCCAAATCGGTATAGCAGCAAATTTATATGCCGAGGATAATGAATTGATGGTTCCCCGGGGGAAGGCGGGAGGAACAGGCGGGGCATGGTTTCAGCTTTTCATGCCCTTTTTAGCCCAGAAGCCTGTCGGCAGTGATTACCGTACAGTAGATATTTACCGGTGTCCTGCCTACCCGGAT
This sequence comes from Phycisphaerae bacterium, assembly GCA_030667885.1. Classification (GTDB taxonomy): domain Bacteria; phylum Planctomycetota; class Phycisphaerae; order Sedimentisphaerales; family Anaerobacaceae; genus NIOZ-UU13. Next base: position 969 of record DAOUVA010000238.1, on the reverse strand, counting down.
AAAGAGCAGACCGTTTGCTACGTTGTCAACGGCTGGGACTTCAGAGATAGAAATGATATGCAGGGCACAGAGATACTAAAATCGAGCAAGTTAACCACCTGCACTCAACGAGCATATACTATTTATCTTACCGATAATGAGGACGGTCCGTGGCGGCATATTATAAGAAAAGCCGATGACGAGGGACACAATAGGTGTGATGTGTGGACTCCGGGGCATCTGCCGGACTCCGAGAGTGAAGACGTAACTAATGGCAGGCGGGTTGCGAAAGCCCGGCACAGAAAAGGGAGTAATTTTCTGTTTCTTGACTGGCATGTGGAATGGATGGCCGCCGAGGAGGTAACAATAGACTTGTGGAGATTCAAAAAATAATATATTGACTATAACAGAATCGATTAACATCCGGTGATGAGTGTGGCGGTAAATAAATCAGTTCCAAAGTATATAAATATTATTTATCAAATGAGTCGGCAAAAGTGAGTGCAATTACCCAAACGCAACGCAGAATATCAGTGGTGAGGAAAGTGGTTCTGCCGCTGTTTCTTCTCTCAGGAGCGGCGGGGCTGGTTTATGAAGTCACATGGACGAGGGCTTTCGGTGTTGTCTTCGGCAATACAATCTTTGCGGTCAGTACCGTTTTAACGGCGTTTATGTTTGGTATGGCAGCCGGGAGCTGGCTGTTCGGGAGAATAGCCGACAGAAGCCATCGCCCTTTAAGACTGTTTGCCCTGCTGGAAATTGGAATAGGATTATATGCTTTTGCTTTTGCGACTATTTTAACGACGGTGGATGTGTTTTATAGCTGGTTTTTCCAGAGTTTTCATCCGAGCTTTTATCCGCTGAGTCTTGTCCGGTTTGTTACGTCAATAATCATCCTGCTGATTCCGACCGCTCTGATGGGCGGGACGCTGCCGGTTTTGAGCAAATTGTGGGCGAACCGGCCACAGGAACAAGGAGCATCCGACGCCG
>DAOUVA010000122.1 GCA_030667885.1 Phycisphaerae bacterium | reverse complement strand
GTACGCGGAATAGTATGTTTTGACAAAAAAGAATACGAACTTGCTAACAAGTTATTTGAGCGAGCCTTGGAGCATAACTCTGAGGATGCGAACATTTATTCTTTTTTATCTGCTACGAATTTCCATTTGATGAAATACCAACAGGCAATTCAATACGGTGAAGTCGCGATTGAAAAATTTGGTTACGTGCCAATATATGGACCTGTATTTTTTATCAACACAATTGCTGAATCGTATATCGGATTGGGCAAATCATACAGCATGCTAAAAAAGTACGATTTGTCTATTGAAGTGATTAATAAAGCGATTGAAATAAGGGGCCCCAGCGCCAAGGTTTACGCTACATTGGCCACTACATATTCACTCAAAGGAAATAATGCAAAGGCAATCGAATTCTACAATAAAGCGTTGGAGCTTGACCCATCCTACGAATGGGCTCGCAAGAAATTGGCAAGAATCACAAGTGACTAAGTTTAGCCCATCGAAGGATAAACTATGAAAAAGATAGAAGTGTTGGTTTTGTAGGCTATGATGCTGAGAATAGCATTCTGATTTGTTTAATTTTGGGAATCGGGCGGATGAACAAAAGAGGTGTGGTCAGGCTGGCGATTGAGGGGCGCAGAGTTCCATATGTTCCCTGGCACTGCGGCTTTACCTTGGAAGCTGCTGATAAGCTGCGAAAGCATTTTGGCCGGGATGATTTGGAACTGGTCCTGGACAATCATTTCGTAAAATTAGGCAGCGATACAGGTTTTTTTACTGATATTGGCAATGACCGCTTTCGTGATGTCTTCGGAGTGGTGTGGGACCGCAGCGTCGATAAAGATATCGGTATCGTTGAAGGGTGTGTCTTGCCGGAGTCAACGCTTGACGGATACGAATTTCCTGACCCGCTGGAGGGGCGTTTTTTTGAGGATATTCCAGAGAAGCTCTCTTTGTATGAGGATTGTTTCCGGGTATTTAAGATTGGGTTCTCGCTGTACGAGCGGGCCTGGACTCTGCGGGGTATGGAGAACCTGATGATGGATTTTCTCACAACCCCGGACTTCGTACATGAGCTGTTGGAACGAATAGCCGACTATAATATCGCCCAGATTACCGAGGCCTTGAAGTACGATATAGACGCGGTCTATTTAGGCGATGACTGGGGCCAGCAGAGAGGCCTTCAGATGGGGCCTAACCTCTGGCGGGAATTTATCCAGCCGCAGTTGAAACGGATGTATTCAGTGGCTCGGGATGCGGGCAAGTATGTTGTTATCCATTCGTGCGGCAAGGTGGATGAGCTTTTTGACGATTTGATTGAGATAGGGCTTAATTGTTTCAATCCGTTCCAGCCAGAGGTTATGGATGTCTTTGGCCTTATGGAAAGGTACAAGGGTCGGCTTGCCTTTCATGGCGGCCTCTCGACGCAGCAGACCCTGCCATACGGCTCAGTCGAAGATGTTAAGAATGCAGCAGCCAAATTGTTAGAAGCAGGCAAAAACGGCGGCTATATCTTCGCACCCGCCCACGCCGTCGAGGGTGATGTCCCCCTGGAAAATATGCTGGCCTTTATAGATGCCCTACACTCCCAGAGCGGCTATCAACGACGGTAATTGTGTATCGGCAACAAGTTTTTCGCGTGTGTGTGTGGCTTCGTGATTTATTTCAGTACAATCATCTTCTACACTAATCCTTGCTGCGAGAACAAACCCGCTTCCAGAAGCGTCTGGCGAGTTCCTTGATATCAACAGTAATGCCAAACACGCTTGGTTTTACTTCAACAATTTCCTTTTGCTCCGTTCCTGTTGGCTTATTGTTTTGCTCTGTTTCTGCTTTCACTGTTGGCTTCACGTCATCCCAAGCCTGCTGGAGTTCTCCTTTTTTGTCCATATTATCAAGCTTCAACTGCAAGTCGTCGCGGAAGTTATCGCATTTAAAATATTTCTCTTTATAAGTCCCTCGATGATATATCTGTTTTCTTTCGACCACTCCGACATCATGTGTAACACACAATAACGCACAATCGAGAAGCAATTGCTCGCTTTCATTTGGTTGCCGAGGATTGTATTTGTTGAACAACCATAATATAGGATTGACAATGTCGGGTGGTGCTGGGAAGCCGCCTTTCATCGGAAAATCCAAGTACAGCATGTCCCAGTAGGACCAAGTGTGCCAGCCCTTCTGTTTGAGTTCCTTTGACCGCTTTTCCATTTTGGATTCGATTGTTTTGCATTTGACCTTCTTCTCATCAAGAGTTTTTCTCAAATCATTGATAGCTTTCTTATCGTCTACTTCAATGGCCGCATTGTATTTGTCAACAAGTGGGCGTTCTTCCTCTTCCTGAAATTGGCACTTCTCGTCTGTATGTTCTTTCTGATATTTCTCCAATATTTTAGCACAGTCTTCAACCCACTGGCAAAACTCACCCCATTTCGCACAGAAAAAATCCTTGTTTCTATGAATTTCATTGATAACTTGAATGCGACCCATATTAAATTCCGCATATCCTACTGGTGGTTAGTATAATTCTTACATTCGAAAATCTTCAATTCTATGAATGCAAACGAGAATATTTTACTATGAATAGCATAAAATGCAATAATTAGCCTTGTTTTGATTGGCTTTGGTGCGGTGGTTGGTCAGGGGCGGTAGATTTCCCGTCTGTGGCCGATTTTGAATATATCGATTAGCGAATCTTTATCTTCAATAGAATAAGCTATTCTGTAATCACCCTGTCGAATGCGATATTGCTCCTGTCCCGAGAGTTTCTTTGAGCCATGAGGTCGGGGATTTTCGGCAAGTGATTGAATACGTTTGATAATTCTTTGCAGGTCTTTCTTCGGGAGGGCTTCCAGCTCTTTTGCAGCGGATTTTTTGATAGTTATTCTATATTTTGCCATTTTTCCTGAGCTTCTTCAAAACATCCTCAAACGGCAGGCTGGGTTCTTTTCTTCGCTGCTCGAAAGCCGCCAGGTCAATGGAATCTTCCGCTAAAGAAAATTTAATCGCCTCCTCAACCAACTCCGACATAGAGTGCTCTGTTTGGGCCGCTTTTATGCGTAATGCGCGATGCAAATCGGAATCCAGATAAACTGTAGTTCTTTTGGTATTAGCTTTCATATTATCACCTCATTAGTAACATCATAACATTATAACGTCTTAATGTCAAGATGTTATTAATATTTTTTTCATAATTTATAATTTTTACCGGTCCATAGGAGTGTGAAGATATTTTAAATGCCAGCCGGAGTCTCTGAAAGCGTCATTTTTTCCTTGATTCACAGTCTAAAAAGGTGTATAATTATTTTATATTTAGCGGCCTGGTTAGCGCTGAAAGGAGAAGGGTGTACAATTCCTTTTAGTCTGCTTTTTATAGGTCCTGTAGCGGCATCGAATTAACGTAATGTGCGCCTGAAGTGTTCATAAGGATGTGCAGACTTCGGTTTATATCGGTCCTTATAGATGAACTTTATCACCTTTGCAACGAGCCATATTCGTTTTTTGGGTTAACTTAGTGAAGGCTTGTACCGATATATTAACGGAAATTGTGCGGTATTAGAACGAGGAAAGGAAATCCTGCTTAATGATTTTCTGCCCGTTTTTTTTACCTGAAGGTGTGAAAGGGAATATACGATGAAAAAAATCCTGACTATCTCGCTTGTTTTGCTGGTATTTAGCTCCTTAGGCTGTGAGAGCATGAAGAGCTTTTTTAAGCCAAAGGATGGGGAGCCGGAATCAAAGCAGCCTGAAAAGTTCTTTTGGGATAGCAGCCACGAACCCATATCTATAGCTCCAATCAATGCGGTGCTAGCTCCGGCCGGTGGTTTGCCTGTTCGGGCAGATGGACCTGTTGTCAGCGAGGGTAGGCAACTGATAGTTCTCAGTCAGTCCGACATGGCCGTGGTCTCGATGACATATCCCTGGCCGGAATGCGGTATTGTTCGATTGGACAAGACTGTGCCGAGAGAAGTCGAATTAAACAGGTCGTTTGATTATTTCATCACAGTTACAAACCTGACTGAAACGGTACTGACCGATATCGTGGTAAACGAAGAGCTTTCACGTGGTTTCCAATTCACAAGGTCAAATCCGGCAGCGAGAAAAGATGTGGACAAACTTGTGTGGGAAATACAATCACTTGGGCCGAAAGCCAGCAAGCGAATTACAGTTTCCGGCGTGGCTAACAGCGCCGAATCCCTTGAACATTGCACAACTGTTATTACACCCATCATCCCGGCTTGTGTTCCTATAAGAATCGTTCAACCCAGGTTAGAGCTGGCGAGGGTAGCGCCGGATGAGGCATTACTCTGTGAGGCGATTCCGGTAGTGTTTGTGGTGACCAATTCAGGAACGGGCTCCGCACAAAACGTTAGAATCGTTGACGAACTTCCCATTGGGCTGCGGACAACTGACGGCAAGAGCAAATTAGTTTTGGATGTAGGCACACTGGCCGAAGGTCAGTCGCGGCAATTCTCGGCTGAACTGCGGGCGGCTAAGACGGGCAGATATACCAGCAAAGCGGTGGCCACCTCGGCTACCGGCCTGAGTGCGGAATCAGCAGAAACTACTACGATTGTAAGTCTGCCTGTACTGACAATTGAAAACAACGGCCCAAGAAAACAATATCTCGGTCGAAAGGCAACTTATGAAATAACAGTTGCCAATAAGTCGGATATACCGGCGAAAAATACTATTGTAGAACATACCGTCCCGGATGGGGCTACCTCTATAGAAGCAAATGAAGGCGCAAAGCTTTCCGGCTCAAAATTGATCTGGGAGTTCGGTACTCTTGCGCCGAATAGCGTCAAAAACGTACGTGTTTCCTATATTCCGACAGAGCCGGGTATGTTAACGAATAGCGCAACCGTAACTGCATACTGTTCGGAGGCTGTAACTGCTTCTGTGCAGACTCTGGTAACGGGGATTTCCGCAATGTCGATGGAAGTCGTTGACGTCGAAGACCCGGTCAAAGTCGGTTCACAAACGACATACGTAATCAGTGTTACGAACCAGGGATCTGCTGCCGCCACCAATGTTCGTATTACATGTCTTTTGGAAGGTAATGTTCAATATGTTTCCTCCGCCGGTGCAACTGCCGGTTCTTTAGAGGGACAGATGGTGAAGTTCTTCCCGTTAAGCAGTCTTGAGCCGAAGGCCAAAGCCGCCTGGCGTGTGGTCGTCGCAGCCGTAAAGCCGGGGGATGTACGCTTCAAAGCCGTCATGAATGTTGACCAGCTTACGCGTCCGGTTGAAGAAACGGAATCTACGCATATTTACGAGTAGTTATGATCTTAAAATAGGGCACCCCTGCGTAATTCACGCCGTGGTGCCCTATTGAAAAACCCTTTTTGTTTGTATTCTGATTCTGCATTTTTTATCCATCCTCCAATTTAAAAATGGCCGGTTTTTTTCTTGATTAGTACTAAAAAGGTGGTTAGATAAATATTATTTATTATACACATCAGCCGGTATTAGTTTTCAGGAGGTTTAAGATGCGAGTGATAGAACTTTTGGACAATTCGGCGATTAGTTACGAGATTACCGAACACTCACCTGCTTTTACGGCGCAGCAGATGGCCGCTGCCGAGCACGAGCCGGGCAAATACGTAGCAAAACCGGTTATTGTCAAAGCCGACGGTAAATACATCATGTGTGTGCTTTCAGCGTGTTACAAGATTGATTTAGGCGCCTTGAAAAGTCAAATAGGCGCTCAATCAGTTGAGTTGGCCCGGGAAGAGGAAATCGGCGCGATATTTGACGATTGTGAGCTGGGAGCCGAGCCGCCCTTCGGCAATCTGTATGACTTGCAAACTATTATGGACAAGGCCCTGGAAAAGGACGACCATATAACGTTCCAGGCCGGCACGCATGACAAAGCGATACGGATGGATATGGTTGATTACCGAAAGCTTGCAGAGCCTAAAGTGCTTGAATTCTGTTATCATATGACGTCGTGATTGCAGCCTGTCAGGGCGGATATAAAAAAAGCTCCCGGGTCTCGTAAAACCCGGGAGCTGAATACTCATTGAGTGTGATTCCGAGCTTATGTGGTTTCCTCATCAATCCAGCCGAGAAGTTCCTTAAGGTCGTCGAGAGTGATATTACCCATATGGGCGATTCGGAAGGTCTGTTCTTTCAACTTGCCGTAACCGTTACCGAAAATCGTATTGTGCTTTTCCTGTATTTTACTGATCGTTTCGGCAACGTTGATACCTCTGGTATTCTTGACCGTTGTAAGCGTATCTGAGGCGTACTTTTCATCACAGAAGAGGTCATATTTCTCCCTGGCCCAGGCCCTTACAAAATCAGCCATATTTTTATGTCTTTCCCAGACATTGTCTATACCCTCTTTGAGTAGCTTTTCACACTGGTAGTTCAAAGCCATAATATGAGGGACATTCGGTGTAGTGGGTGTTTGGTTTTTCGCCGCCATTTTTGCGAAAGTCTGGAAATCGAAGTAGTAACCTCTGTTGGGAACATTACTGCTTTTTTCCAGGGCTTTGTTACTTACAGCAGCTACAGCCAGGCCCGGCGGAATTGCAAACGCCTTCTGGACCGAGGCGAATACCACGTCCCAGCCAAGCTCGTCGAAGTGCAAAGGAAGACCAACCATCGCACTGACAGCATCGACGAAGACAAGGACATCCGGATATTTTTCCTTCATCATTTTGCTGATTTCATAGACAGGATTTGTCAGGCCTGTGCTCGTTTCGTTATAAACGAGGGTAACAGCAGTGTATTTGCCGGTAGCGAGTTTCTCGTCAATCATTTCGGGTAAAGTAGGTGTGCCCCATTCGACTTTAAGCTCATCTACGTTTTTGCCGCAGCTCTTAGCCACGTCGGCCCATTTGTCGCTGAAGGCGCCGCAGCAGGTGGCCAGAACGGTTTCGTCAGGACCAACACAGTTGCGAACAGCGGCTTCCCAAATACCCGAGGCCGAGGACGTGGAGAGAAAAATATTCTGGTCAGTAAAGAGGATTTTTTTGAGCATATCGACTGTTTCGCCGTGCAGTTGAGCATACTCTTTGCCGCGATGTCCGAGCGTCGGCCGTGCGAGCTGCTGCAGGACGTCTTCGTTGACCTTTACCGGTCCTGGAATGAATAATCTTGGTGGGTTTTTCCAATCTACCATATCATCTACTCTCTTCTTTCTGTTATCCCCGCCCCGCATCGAAAATGCGGGATAAATTCCGGCGGGAATCTATACTGTTTTTGTTAATATGTCTCTGCTTTTGCAGAGATGACGTTTTAATTAGTTTTACAATTTTTGAATCGTCAAGCCTGTAAATATTTTTGGATAAAAGTAAGTTGATTTTTGAGGCATTCTTTCCCCTTCATCCGTTACCAGCTTTAGCTGCTGCATCTTTACGGGGTTCATAAAAAAAGCCGCCTGTTTGTGCCCTGCGTCAACCTGAGAGATTGACTCATCGATTGCATTTGGAGTGTCTTTCACATATTGAAGATTCTCACCTTTGGCCAATTGTTCTTCGTCAATACCCAATATATTTTCCAGGATAAGCTTATGCAGAACAGAGACGTCAAGCGTCCTCCATGCCGGGCTCATATCAGGAGCAATCGGGTCCATCGCCTGTTTGTCCTTCAAAACAGCGACGTAAAAAGCGTTGTTTGAGCCGTAGATACCGAATGCGTTTTTATCTTCATCATGCCCGGCCTTCATCTGCTCAAGCATCTTTTGCCTTGCATCGATTTTGCTCTCGGGAGAATCAAACTTAAGCTCGGTAAGCTCGAAGCTTTCTTTAAGCTCAGTAATAAGTTTTTCAAAACTGAAATTTTCGAGATTGCCTGCAAGCCGGTGTGTGGCTAACACTATCAATCCTTTGTGTGAAATATTGGCAAAGGCGAGCATTTGATACTTAGCTGCCGGGTTGTCGCTTTCTTTGGAATAAGCCAAACCTGTCGTATAACGGTGATGTCCGTCAGCGATGATGCAGCTTTTATCGTTCATCATTTTCACAATTTGCTGGATATCTTCTTCGGCGGTTATTGCAAAAAGACGATGACGTACATTTTGTTCGTCGATAAAGTCGATAAGCGGCTCGGTTGTGGCGGTCTGTTCTATAATTTTGTCTGCTATTTCCTGTTCGTCTTCATAGAGCATAAAGACCAGGCCGAAATCGGCTTTTGTTGCTTTTTTGAGACTGAGTCTGTCGAACATCGGCTTATTGAGGATTTGTTCATGGGGTCTGACGATTTCTCCGAATTCTTCGAGCCTGGCCATAGCTATAAAGGTCAGACGCTGAAATTGCATTCCCCCCAGCTTAAAATCCTGAACATAAGCATAAATAGTTTCAGCAGAATCTTGCTTTAATACCCCTTGCTTTATCCAGTTGTTGAGATAGCCGGCGGCTCTTGTGTATTGATTATTATCGCTATTATCAGAGGCGTTTGTCTTTCCTTTGATTATGCGAACAATATTATGTTCGCTCTTATTATAAAGCTGCTCCTGCTGGGCGTCGCTGATAACGTCATAGGGAGGAGCAATACAATTGCCCATGTCGCCGACAACCGCCTTATCAAACCTAAATGCTTTGAATGGCTTAATTTGCATGTTAATCTCTCGTATTTGAAATCAGGGTATATTTATCTGCTTAAGATAACCTAAGTTTTCAGAAATGAGAATAATACTAAAGAAAAGGGGAATTGTCAAATATGAACAGGAAATATGAAAAGGTGGAGTATTATATATGTTTGTTTTTCTTTTGTTCGAGATACTGGTTTATCGCAGCGGCGGCGATTCGTCCCTGACCCATTGCGAGGATGACGGTAGCGGCGCCGAGGACAATATCCCCGCCTGCATAAACACCTTCCATTGAGGTTTTGCAGTTTTCATCGACAACGATATTGCCCCATTTATTGAATTCCAGGTTTGGAGTTGTCTGTCGAATCAACGGATTTGAACCGTTACCGATGGCCATTATACAAGTATCAACGTCAATTCTAAATTCTGAACCTTCTATGGGGATAGGGCGGCGGCGGCCGGAATCGTCCGGTTCACCAAGCTCGTACTTAAGACATTCGATGGCAACGACGCGGCTGTCCTGGTCGCCGATTATCCGTTTTGGACTTTGCAAAATATGAAATTCGATTCCTTCTTCTTTTGCGTGATGAACTTCCTCGGTTCGAGCGGGCATTTCCTTTTCGGTTCTTCGATAGACCAGATAGACCTTTTCAGCTCCGAGTCTGAGTGCTGTTCTCGCTGAGTCCATAGCAACATTGCCGCCGCCGATAACGGCGACTTTCTTTGAAATGGCGATTGGCGTGTCGGCTCCGCTGCCAAAATCGTATGCCTTCATGAGATTTGCACGGGTGAGATATTCGTTGGCGCTATAGACGCCGATAAGGGATTCTCCTTCAATTCCCATAAATCTCGGCAGGCCTGCCCCAACACCGATATAGGCTGCATCAAAGCCGTCCTCGGTTAGCAATTGCTTGAGGGTTCTGGTTCTGCCGACGATGAAATTATAGACGATTTTGACGCCCATTTTAGTCAGGGTATCAATTTCCTCCTGGACAATGGCTTTAGGGAGCCTGAATTCCGGGATTCCGTAAATCATTACGCCGCCCGGTTTATGAAAAGCTTCGAATATTGTAACATCATGGCCTGCCCTTCTGACATCAGCGGCGGTAACAATACCACCGGGACCGGAGCCGATGATGGCGACTTTCTTTCCGGTTTCGGCAGCGATGGCTGGGACAGAATCGGAATTTTTATTGAGGTCGGCTACATATCTTTCGAGTCGGCCGATTGAAACGCCTTTTGTAGGGTCTTTGAATTTTATCCCGACAGTACATGTCTGCTGGCACTGGACTTCCTGTGGACAGACTCGGCCGCATACAGCCGGCAATAG
>DAOUVA010000099.1 GCA_030667885.1 Phycisphaerae bacterium | reverse complement strand
GGCCGCGCTATCACCCGGGTACCAGCTAAGATTCGCCCATGTATCGGAATGTATCGAACCATCAGCCGGAGTAGGGCTAAAGGCAATCGGAGTTGCCATCCCTTGCATAAGCTTTTTAACCTCGGCCAGCGATAGTTTCCGGTTGAACACGCAAAAATCATCCAGCAAGCCGCTAAATTGCCAGCCGTCGTCAACGTCCCATCCCAGGCGAGCACCTCCATGAAAATTGTTGGCTGCGAGTACGCCCGGAGGCGCTTCCACGAACTCGTCGCCATATTCTGCAACTAATTCCCCATCAATGTACATAGCGCCGCCTCCATACTCGCCGGGAACTAATTCCCAGGTAAGTGCCATGTGGTGCCATGCACCGTACTCTACAGTTCCTTCATACGCATTGATAATGTAGTTGTTACTGGCGTCGCCTATATGGGCGTGGTACTGGCCGTTGCGAACATAACCACCGTGACACCAGGAATGCGGGTCTGCCAGGGCACTGAATACCGTCTGCGTACCACCTGTATCCTCCGGTTTCATCCAGTAGGCGAGTGTAAAGGCAGTCGTTGGAATATCTTCGAGAGGGAAGTTAGGCCCGTCCAGGTCGAGGTAACTGCCATTGCCGGTGATTTGGCAAACTTCTGAGCCACTATAGCCGGCACCAGCAAGTCCACTAACGCTGCCAACCACAGTGGCGTCATTGCCCTTACCGGATTTGTCGAGGACAAAGAGGTTATTGCCAAAGCCCTCAAAGTCATAGTATATAACCAGAGACGGATCATCAGCAGCGAAGGCGTTACCAGCCAAACCCAACACCAAAACAAAAGAAAATAAATAAATCAATTTTCTACACATAATAGTCCTCCTTCAAAAACTGAACACAGGTTGTTAATTGAAATGTGAAAACCACACTCTGAAACGCAAAGTCACTCTTAGAATCAATTCTGTGCCTTGCATAATAACTCCTCCTCATACTCGAAAAATTACAGGAATTGCGCCCGTAGGAAGAACTCAAAGCTGCAGATGCCTTACTTTACGAGTATAAACCAATCCTATTTATATCAAAACACCCACCTTCCCGTCAAGGAAAATATTTTGCAATATGCATAAAAATACAGGGGGATATAGTTTATTATGCTTTGCTTTTGTGCAACAATGGTGATGAAATACGCAGGTAAACATACCCTGGCAAACATTCCCTTCATTGCAATTGCGTTTATTCGGCATATTGTGTATTTTAGTGCCATAAAGAGGTTCAGGAGTCTTACATAGTATTCAAGATAAGAAATGGAAAAATGAATTGTGATGAAAGGCAAAATTATGCAACCAAGAAAGACGATAAAACTATTTGTACTTCTCATTATGTCGATTGTGATTTTGAGCGAAAGCTGCGGCGTTAGCTCAGGTGAGAATAAGCCGAAGATTCGACGTGAGGCAATTTCCACAGGCAGCGATTCCGGAAGTAAGGATTCAAAGACAGCCAAAGCTGAGAATGATCGCTGGGAAAAAACAATCCAGAGTTTCGAGGATTGGGACAGCAAGAATTCATATCCGCTCGATGGAGTATTGTTTGTGGGCAGCTCGAGCATTCGACTTTGGCCTACACGCGAGCGCTTCCCGGAATTTCCAGTGATAAATCGGGGCTTTGGAGGCAGCCATATTTCAAACGTAAATTACTTTGCACATCGAATCGTACTGCCTTACAAGCCAAGGGTGATAGTGTTTTACGCAGGGGACAATGACATTTCAGGGGAGAAAACTCCACAGCGAGTATTCGATGACTACCGGAAATTTGTCCATCTTGTCCACAAAGAGCTTCCGGCAACACGTATTATATATGTTGGTATTAAGCCGAGCCTGAGCCGCTGGTCCCTTTGGCCGCTGATGAATGAAGCTAATTTGATGATAAAGAAATTCTCCGACAAAGATAAGCGTCTGTTTGTTTTTGATTCCGCTACTCCATTACTTGGAAGTGACGGCAAGCCTGACGAACAATATTTTCTAAAAGACAATCTGCATTTGAACAGTAAAGGTTACGATGCCTGGACCAGAGTACTCAAGCCCATCGTCAAAAAAGCGTTTAAGCCATAGGCAAAAGCAGTGATTACGGTTTTGCAAACACCAAAGTTGACCGTACGCAGGCTTTTATTATGTAAGTGTATCGTCGCGTCGCTGTTCAAAAGGAATCCCGGAGCCCTTTAGAAAGCTGTTGCAGCTTTTGCACTCTCTCGGAGCTGATTTTTCTGCAGTATCGTAGGTTCGCGTATTCGAAATACCAGTCTGATATCCTTGTCCAGAAGCCATTACCCGAGTCTCGCCGCCGAAGCTGCTGAGAGAAAGCGTGTAATGGTTCACTAAAGTGACGTTGCGAACCTGCAGCTTTAACTTTTCGATCCATCCCGGCCAACATCTTGTGCAAAATCAAAAGCTCGCTGTTTTGCGGATGCTTCAAGTTTGTTTTATTCTTATACTTTTCCCTGATGTTTCGTAAGAGGAGCAGTGACAGCCCCCCGCCAAAAAGGCTCAACAGCAGAACCACGCTATTAAGTACACCAAAGTAATCAACCAACCAGCCAATCACACCAATAAGGCCATATTGATACAAAGCCTGCATGAGCAGAGCAAGAGAGCCAATACCGCTACTCATACGTTCGATCTCTTCCAAGGCCGGCGCTGCATCCAAATCCTCTCCAGGTGTCGCTTCAACAATAGTCCACTGTCTCTGCTGCGGGTCCCAAGCTTCGACCCATGCATGGGCATCCATATTCCGGGCAATCCACGATTCATTCTGCTCATCTTTGGCAGTTACGAAGAAACCTGTAACGTAACGAGTCGGCACGCCGGCAAGACGCAGCAGAATCGCAGCACCGGAGGCAAAATACTCGCAATAGCCGGTGGATTCCTCTAATAGAAAGTGGGTGAGCTTGTCCCGGCCGGGGGGGATGTTCAGCCCGAGCACATAGGTGTAGTTTGTACGAAAGTGACTAATGACAGCATTGATTTTCTCGGTTGTGGTTGTGCATCCAGCGAAAATTCTATCAGCCAGTTCATGTACACGCGGATCAAGTTCATTCGGGATATTCAACATCCCGGTCGGGGGCTTTTGAGAAACTGATTTCACGTAGGCAATACGGTAGCGCAGGCCGCTACGAAATTTCGGATTATAAACAATATCATCGCCGTCCCGCATCAGCATATTGAGCGGCGCCTCAATAAATGATGTTCCCAGTGGAGTGAACATAGTATCATCGAACCGGGATTGATGCCGGACGGTCATATACTTACACCGGGAAGCGTCTGCCTTGTTTATGCTGAAGATGTTCTGTCTGCCTGCGAAATACATCCCGAACGGCATATTTTTTCGTTCGGGAAAGAGCGCCTCCTGGTGCGACAGATCGTGCCATTCGGATTGAAGATAGACATCAAACGCTCTGGCCCTCAAGTAGCCCGGACTTACGTCACTCGTTATGCTCAATACGGGCGTCGGGTCCATTTCTCCCTTGATTAAAAGCACACTCGACAGCTTGCCGCTGGTGGAAAAACCCACACGTGAGATACTCCCTGATGTATTCTCCAGAGCTGCGCCTCTGCCCCAGAATAATACGGGAAGATTTAGAACCTCTACATGGCGATATAGTATCGAACTCATTATCCAGCCGCCGTTAACCGTGACGACTACTATCAGGGTAAAAGCAAGCCAGCGGGACATGCGCCACAGGCGTCCGGGAATGTGCCTGTCCATCGAGCAATGTGCGGACGCTGCATAAAGCACAACAAGAATAACCGACAGCAGCTCTGAGAGGCGAAAAGTGATGTGCATATCATTAAGTAAAAGAACCTGTCCGGCGGATATCGTGACGGCTACGTGAAACAATCCGAGCGAAGAAGGGAGCTGATCGGGCCTTCCAAGAAAAAGTATGAGGATCATTGAAGCCAGGAAGTAGCGGGCTATTGTCTGCCAGGCGACAGCCTCGGCTTGTATGGAAGTCACACGGTGGAATGAGTTTGCATATCGGTAGTGAATTGAAAACATAATCGCCAGGAAAAGCAGGAGTAGTGACGTTATAATGCGTCTTTCCGGCTTGATATCCCATATAAATCGCCGTTGTAAACCCAGCAGCCCCAGCATACAAAGTATAGTCGGATACGCAATATCACCAGAGACCAGCCCTGTGAGGAGCGAGCTTGTCAGTACTATAATTATCGCAATGGCTTTTTGCGTTTTCATAAGAGTTTTATTTGCCCCGTCAATATCTCATCAGGAGACAGGTAGCGGACATTCGAAGTCCATCTCATATTGTCTTCATCCACATTCATTCGGCCTGATTCGCCTATCAGCAGAACATTACAATGGCAGCCGGCCTGATTGGCCAGCTCGATCAAATGCCGGTAGGTCTTGTTCAGTCTCAATAGGACGAAAAATACTTCAGAGATTCGAGGGAACTGGCTTATTAATACGGGCGATATCTTTTCGAGTGAATATCCTTTAGACGGTTCGGCTCCAGCCAGAATATCCTGTATCTTATCGAGGCACACCATTCTTGGCAAAGCGGTGAGCTGATAAATTTCGTTACCGGCAAGAAGGACGTCAATAAGACAATCATTGTTGATTGTAAAAGCCACCGAAGCACAGAGAGATACAGCAGCTTCGAGCAGCCTGCTTTCGTTTGAACCTGACAATAATGGGAATTCTGAAATGCAGGTATCCAATATCAGTATAGTGCGCTTGTCAAAATCATCGCGGTACTCCTTTGTGGCCGGCACAGAAAGTCGTGCCCAGGCACGGGCGTCAATTCTTCGAGGGGAATCCCCGGGCAAAAAAGGACGGTTTCCGGCGTATTCAGGGAAAGCGCTCCTTTGGCCGGCGAGTCTTGCGCCGCCAACACAAACATTTTGACTGGAGCCTATGGGGGAGAATTGTAGCCGGTAAAAAACCGGAAGAACAATAAGAGTTTCTTCATCATCATGGGATATGCCAAAATTAAACAAGTTAAATGGAAAGCCGGACTGGCAAATCGGCCTTTTGATTTTGTAATAGCCACGCCGGGCTGGTCGTATCTCAACAGTCACTTCGATAGTCTCGCCGGGACCAAGCCGGGGAATCACCTGTGCTCCTGCGAGTTGTTTAATCGCCTCAGGCAAAGCAGTAAATTCCACACAGAGATTATAGGCAGGCAGTCGCGAGGTATTCTTGAGAAAATAACTAAACCTTGTAATCTGCCCTACCATGACGCGTTCAGGCAGATTACCGTCTATCCGGATTTTTGGCCGGAGAACAAAGCCAACCAGCAAAGCCATTAGCATAATGGCCACCAGAGCGGAAAGTATCCCAAAGGCAGGAACAATCAAAGCCGCTAAAGCCACAAAGAAAGTCCCTCGCAGAATTACCTTTCCGGTATCAGTCAAACCAAGATGTAATCTCCCATCGGTTTTGCTCATCGTGGCAGCCGCCTCTTCAAACGGGTACTTTTATACGGCCGACGATGTCCATTACAATCTGCCTGGCAGTAGTACCGCTGTGTAGTGTTTTAGAGGTCAAAATAATGCGATGCGGCAATACATGCGGAACAAGCCATAACACATCGTCGGGAATGACAAAATCTCGCTTTTGGAAATATGCCCGGGCACGGGCAACCCGTGACATCATCAAGGTCCCGCGGGTGCTGATACCTAACCGAAGGCGATTATCATTGCGGGTAGCATGCACAATTTCAACAATATACTCCAGAATACTATCATCGATGTGAACGTCGGCCACCTGTTTCTGTATCTGCCGGACCTGCTCAAGCTGAAGTACAGGCTTTATCCTGTCGAGTGGTTCGTTATGGGCATGCGACTTGAGAATATCAATCTCGACTTCAACAGACGGATAACCTATCGCAAGACGAACCAGGAAGCGGTCAAGCTGTGCTTCAGGTAACGGATAAGTGCCGTGGAACTCAATGGGATTCTCCGTGGCAATGACCATAAACGGCTTAGTGAGAGGATAACACTGTCCTTCAATAGTCGCCTGGTTCTCATTCATTGCCTCCAGCAGGGCCGACTGGGTTCTGGGTGAAGCGCGGTTGATCTCATCAGCAAGAAGTATATTGCAGAAAATCGGGCCGGGATTGAATTTGAAGTCCCCGCTAATCGGGTTGTAGATAGAAGAACCGAGAATATCCGCAGGCAATAGATCGGGCGTGAATTGTATCCGGCGAAATTTGGCATCAATGCTTTGGGCCAATGCTTTGGCCAAGGTCGTCTTGCCGACACCGGGTACATCTTCAATCAGGACAGAGCCTCCTGCCAACAGGGAAACAATCATTACATCTATACAATCGCTCTTACCGTAGATGACACTTTGCAGATTCTCCTTTAACGGTGCCAATAGTGGATTTTCAATTTGTGTAGTAGTCAATTCCTTTTCTCCCAAAATACAGTCCAATTACACTATAAGCTTAAGAATTGCATTATAAATATATACGCATCGATTGTAAATTAAGTTCTCTTTTAGTCCGTTAAAAAAAGAAACATAGTGGTAAAATCAGCTCAAAATTGGTATCTTAATAAAACTGATTCATAGTTGTTTGAATTTTAATGTAATCAGGTTTTTAGTATCAAGAAACGAGAAGTTTCTATTAATTTTACAGGAGGCCGGCCCATGACCCGTCAACGCAAACAGACGATTATTGGTATAATTCTGATTCTTGCCACATCTACCCTCGCCGCTGGTTCAGGGGAAACGCAAATAATAAAAGTTCAATCACCCGACAAAAAAATAACTGCAACCGTCCGTTTATCCGGCTCCGGACAGGCACGAAATCGCAACAATAAAGCAGAACTGGAATACAAAGTCGATTACGCCGGCAAAGAAGTAATTTCGTACTCCCCCCTTGGTATCAATCGTGCCGACGAAAAGTTTACCGATAACTTGAAATTTATTGATACTGTGAGTAGTCCTGTGATCGATGAAACCTACACCATGCCGCATGGTAAACGTCGTATTTGCCGCAACTATTATTCTGAATCAACAATTAAACTCCGGAACAATAACGGTGCCGGGCTCGAAGTTATCGTTCGAGCATATAATGATGGAGCAGCCCTGCGTTATCGCTTCCCCGAAAACAGCGACAAGAACTATACTGTCACTAAAGAGCTTACAGGCTTCCAACTACCCGCCGGCGGCAAAGTCTGGCTTCATCCTTACGACAAAGCCACCAAGTACACCCCCGCTTACGAAACTTATTACCAAGACGGCTCATCCGTCGGTACATCCTCACCAAATACGGAAGGCTGGGCCTTTCCGGTTCTTTTCCGCAACGCAGATACTTCCCGCTGGGGCCTCATTACCGAAGCCGCCCTCGATCCAACTTACTGCGGCTGCCGGTTAGAACAAGACGCCCCTAAGGGTCTCTACCGCATCCGCTTCCCCAATGAAGGTGAAGGAAATAACACCGGCCAAATCAATCCATCCTCGAAATTGCCATGGGCTACTCCCTGGCGTGTTATCATCCTCGGTGACAGTCTTGCTCCTATCGTTGAATCGACTCTCGTTACCAACCTCAATCCGCCCTCTATTATAAAAGATACCTCGTGGGTCAAGCCCGGCCGGGCTTCATGGAGCTGGCTCTTCGATCACGACAGCCCACAGGACCACGACAAGCTCCGTCTGTGGATCGACCTTGCCGCCGAAATGGGATGGGAATACTCTCTCATCGATGCCAACTGGACCATTATGAAAAACGGTACTATCCACGACCTCATTGCCTATGCCAAAGCCAAAGGTGTCGGCTTGCTCCTCTGGTATAACTCCGGCGGCCCACATAATATCGTCACTGAAAAGCCCCGCGGTACCATGTTCTTAAAAGACGTCCGCCGCTTCGAATTCGCTATGCTGAAAAAATGGGGCATCAAGGGCGTGAAGGTCGATTTTTTCCAGTCCGACAAACAAAATATCATCCAGCTTTACCACGACATTCTCAAAGACGCGGCCGACTACCAGATTATGGTAAATTTCCACGGCTGTACTTTGCCTCGCGGTTGGTCCCGCACCTATCCCCACCTGATGTCTATGGAGGCAATGAGAGGTGAGGAATGCTACAGCTTCGATAAACTATATCCCAAAATGGCGCTTACTCTTAATACAATCCTCCCTTTCACCCGCAATGTTGTTGGCCCTATGGACTACACTCCCGTAATGTTCTGGGACAACGTCTATCCCCACTTGACGACCTATGCTCATGAACTCGCCCAGGCCGTTGTTTTCGAATCCGGCTGGATCCACTTCGCCGATGGTACAAAAGCATACCTCGAACTGCCTGATGTACCCAAACAGTTCCTGAAAGATGTACCTGCGGCATGGGACGAGACTAAATTCATCGAAGGATATCCGGGCAAATATATTTTCATCGCCCGCCGTAAGGGTAATCAATGGTTTCTCGCCGGCCTTACCGGCCAGGACACTACCCGCAAATTCAATCTCGACCTCAGCTTCCTCGGCTCCGGCGTATATAATGCCACCGTCATATGCGACGGCACAAAGCCCCGCTCTTTCAGAACATACAACCAATCCGTAACCGCCAACGATAAGCTGAAAATCACCCTGCAAAAATACGGCGGTTTCGCGGCCCATCTCAAACCGTAACGAACATCACAACGCCGAATGAAAGATTCTGAGTATTATCAAAGGCATCAATCACAGGCTATTTGTGGATTACCTTGCTCATCCCAGCCGCGTTTTTCGTAGTACAGCGCCAGCATTTTTTCGTATTCGTCTTTGTCGCAGACCTTACCGGCCAACGGGCCGCTATGGATAGGAATAAACGTTCGTGCCGGCGGATAGTCGTCGGATTTGGACGCACCAAGCTTAACGTTGATAGCCCGGGTCATATTATATAGATTCTGTGATTTGACCAGCAGATCATCGAGACTGTATTGCTGGCCTACGACCTGGCTGTAGAGTTCGGCGTAGAAATCTTCGTGGAAACCCAGCTCAATCCAGGGCAGCCGGCACACACCGAACATATCGAACAGTGAACGGATGTGTTGATGATATATTACCAGATCAACCTTTTCGCCAATACCCCAGTCGGCACCCATCTCAAGCTCCTTGCCTACAGTCCATGCCCGAGTGTGATGAGCACCGATATCGCTTGTGCCGTAGGCAAGTGCCATAGAGCTTGCGCCTCTGCAGTCGTAGGCCGACTGCTCAAGGCCTTTGACGTGCAGGACGATATCCTTCAGTTGAGGCCAGCGTTCAAGCACACCTTTGGCTCCAAGAGCAAGGGTTGCGCCTATAGACTCGCATTTGGCAATCTGCTCGATAAGCTCCATTATGCGGTCGTCATCACCCCATGTGATCGGCTTGCCGTCCAGATCGTCAAGCGTTAAAAGGTCCTTTTCATAACCTTCTATCACCACAGCTATCAGATTTCCAGTGGATATCGTATCGATGCCGAGGTCGTCACAAAGATGGTTTCCCCTTAAAATAGCCGCAAAGTTATCTACACCGAGATTAGAGCCGAGCATAGCCGCTGTTTCATACTCAGGCCCTTCGGTGACAGTGCCCGCCCATTTACCTTCTTTGACAAGATTGATATTGCCGCAACACATCGGACACCCGAAGCAGG
This sequence comes from Phycisphaerae bacterium, assembly GCA_030667885.1. Lineage (GTDB taxonomy): Bacteria > Planctomycetota > Phycisphaerae > Sedimentisphaerales > Anaerobacaceae > NIOZ-UU13. Next base: position 824 of record DAOUVA010000099.1, on the reverse strand, counting down.
CGGTATTCCCAATCTTATGGTTTGCAAGCATTGTCTTGCCGTTGATATTCTTCGACTTTTCCCAATGTGTATCGCGGAAATTATACGTCGGAAGAATTCCCATTACATTAGCATAATCGATTACGCCCATCAGCCCCTGCTTTTGCCAGTGGCCCATCATATTGTGAGCACCAAGCTCCTTGTATGCCTGCTCTGAAATTTCTATTACTTTGTCAATATTATCCACCGGCAAATCCTGCTGCCCTCTCACCGCGATTGCCTTGATATTCTTACTGCCCATGACCGCGCCTATTCCGGTTCGGCCGGCATTCCTGCTCCAGTCACTTGTCACACACGCAAACCGCACAAGGTTTTCACCTGCTATGCCGATAGAGGCCACCTTCACATCGTGGTCACCAAGATTGTCACGAATCCTGCCCTCGGTCTCCAGGTTTCCTTTGCCCTTGAGTTCCGGACACGGCACTATCGAAACGACATTATCATCAATAAACACATAGCTAAGCTCCGGGGCCTTGCCAATAATCGTGACGGCATCATAGCCGGCCTGCCGTAATTCGACACCAAAACCGCCACCCATGCTCGAATCTCCGAACAATCCAGTAGCCGGTGAAATCGAGGCAAAGGAATTCTTTCCTGAACTCGGCAGGTAAACACCAGTCAGTGGACCTGCCGCCACTACGAGCATGTTCTCCGGTCCGAGCGGATCCACCCGACCATTATTTTTTGCTAGATTGTCCCACAAGAGCTTTATCGCAAAACCTCTTCCGCCTATATAGCTGGCGATAAACTCGTCATCGACAGCTTCGGTTTTGCTGGTGCCGCCG
>DAOUVA010000287.1 GCA_030667885.1 Phycisphaerae bacterium | reverse complement strand
TTGATGCGCAAGCCTGACGACAGCCTTTCAACTGATCGAGACAGGGCATTGTAGCTCTGGCCCAGGTGCCTTGCTGCGTTTACTGCCATAAGATTGTTCTTAATTGCTAACATTTTTTTGACTCCTTAAAAAGTACTAAAACAATATTATTGTTAGCACCCTCAAAAAAACTCCTGATAACAATTTTTGCGTGCCCCCCAGAAAAGCTGTACCTTTGGGCCCGTGGGCAATGTTATCGTCCAAAATCAACCCGAACTGAATAATTATAAAAAATATATTTTGGCAGGACATTTGTTCAATTATCCGGCCGATATTCCCATCGAAATCGGCAGTGATATCGCCGTTATCCCGCTTAAACCAGGACAGGAGATAATAAATATTTTTGATAAAATTACATACATTCAGGCGGTATTGCAGTGGTTAGCTTTGTATTTTTTATGATATTTATGTTGTCCGCAGCAGTATTTCCAGTTGCAACGTCTCTATCGAATTACGAGGCCGAAATTATTTTTCGAGCCGGTTTTGTCTATCAACGCAGAATGAAGCCCCATGAGATAAAACCGCACTATTTGACATGGTGAACGTATCCGGTAAGTAAAAGTGTTTTTTAAAATGGTAATTTTCGGATTAAGATGTTAGACTAACGGAGCTTAAAATATTCTTGAAAAATACTGAGTTTTCATCGCCGTTAGCAGCACAGGTGATTGCAATTATCCTTGAAGAGTATCGAAAATCAAGCATTGAGCTATAATGAGGATACGTAACGGGTGAATTATTACGCCGCTGGAAACCTGATTGAAAAGGGTGGAACGATATTATGCATCAATGGGACAAAAAGCAGGAGTTTCTAAACGGGGTCGACAGCCCGGCAGACGTAAAGAATCTGTCGGTATCCGAGCTTAAGAAGCTGGCCGAGGAGATACGGCATTTTATTCTCGGTTCGGTGAGTAAGACGGGCGGTCATCTTGCGAGCAACCTTGGCATGGTGGAACTGACATTAGCGATGCATTACGTGTTCGATTTCAAACATGACAAGCTGCTGTGGGACGTCGGGCATCAATGCTATGCTCATAAAATCATAACGGGCAGGAAAGAGAAGTTCAAGGACCTTCGGCGGGCCGAGGGGATAAGCGGCTTTCCCAATCCTGCCGAGAGCGAATATGACCAGTTCGCGGTCGGGCACGCGGGGACATCGATAGCGACAGCAATCGGAATGGCGCTGGGGCAGAAACAGCAGGACAATGACGACAGGGTGGTGGCGGTTGTCGGCGACGCGAGTATCGTCAACGGTGCATCCTTCGAGGCGCTCAATAATCTCGGCTTAGTCAAGCGGCAACTGCTCATCGTGCTCAACGACAACTCGATGGCGATAGATGTCACGGTCGGGGCGATGGCAAAGTATTTTTCAAAGGTGCGGCTTAGTCATACCTACGATGATTTGCGCAAGACGACCAAAAATATTCTGGAGCACATGCCATTAGGCAAGAGTGTCGAGGAGGCGATTGAGAGGATCAAGAAAGGTATCAGGATGGCACTGCCGGCCAGCCAGATGTTCGAGAGCCTTAATATTCCGTACTTCGGGCCCGTTGACGGTCATGATATCGAGTCGCTTATACAGTTGTTCGAGGCCCTGGCGGATGTGAATCATCCGGTAATTCTGCACGCCTATACGAAGAAGGGCAAAGGCTTCGAGCCGGCGGACCTTGGGCCGAGTAAATTTCATTCGACCGGGCCTTTCAAGATGAACGGAGATGCCGTTAAATCGGAGAAGGACACGAGCAAGCGTAGTTTTACCGGTGTGCTCGGCGAACATCTGACAGCATTAGCTGAAAAGGACTCCAGGATTGTAGCTATCACCTCGGCGATGTGCGACGGGACGGGGCTGGTCGAATTCAGCAAGAAGTTCTCGGACAGGTTTTATGATGTTGGTATCGCCGAAAGCGCAGCGATAGATATTGCGGCGGGTCTGGCGAGGAGCGGTTTACGGCCGGTGGTATGTATCTACTCGACTTTTCTGCAGCGCGGCTTCGACCAGATATTCCAAGAGGTGGCTCTGCAAGACCTGCCTGTAGTATTTTGTATCGACAGGGCGGGGCTTGTCGGCTCGGATGGGCCGACGCATCACGGGCTTATGGATATCGGATTTTTAAGGCTGATACCGAATATGGTTCTGACGGCGCCAGCGAATGATATCGAGATGAAGGGGGCTTTGGAATTTGCTCTGGGCCAGGACAAACCGGTCGTTATAAGGTATCCGAAAGATTTTGTGCCGGAGCAAAAGTATGTCCGTGCGGCGTGTTCAAAGCCATTCGTTCTGGGCAAAAGCGTGTTAGTTAAAAGATCAAAGAAATCCGCAGCCACGATTGTAAGTTACGGCAGTATTTTGACAGAGGCCCTAAAGGCGTCTGAGATGTTAGCTGAAGATGGTATCGCGGTTGATGTGATTAACGGACGATTCGCAGGGCCTGTTGATGAAAAGATTATCTCTGGGCCGGATAAGGGTAAGGTTGTAATTACGGTGGAGGACCATGCGGCGGCCTGCGGATTCGGTTCGGCTGTGCTCGAATTGGCGGCGGCTAACAAGCGTTCGATAAAGAACATACGGGTGCTTGGAACGCCGGGGAGATTTATAGGACACGATTCCAGGGCTCACCAACTTATGGAGGCGGGGATAAATGCCGATAAAATAGTAGAGACCGTTAAAGAAATGCTTAGTGTGCGAAAGCCGAAGATCGAAATACAAAGTATAAAGCAGGCAAAATCGGCCAAGACACAAAAGTCAAAATCCAAGATTGTGAATATTTGAATGTCGAGTTTAGTCCGATATTCGGATTTTCGAAGTATGGATGACGAGATTACCGGACATGAAATCTCTGCCCAAATTAGTAATATTCGGCGACCCGCGAAAAGAAGGAGTCAGTGAGGCGATAGAGGAATTCGCCGGCTTCGCGAAGGACAAGGCCGAGATAGTGGCAAATTGCAGCGTTGCCGACTGCAATGCGGAGATTTTCAAAGACTGTGATTACGCGGTAGTTTTCGGGGGCGACGGGAGTATCATTTCAACGGCAAGGGGCGTAAGCGAGGCAGGTGTTCCGGTGATAGGCGTTAACGTGGGCAAACTCGGTTACCTGGCAGAATTCAGCGTTAGCGAACTCAAGGACTTTTTTCCCCGTTTAGCGAAAGGCGACACCCCGATAGACAGGCAGATGATGCTTAGCTGCAGGGTTTTCAGTAATGACGGAGGCAGCCAAACCGAGAAATTCTTCTCATCAGCTATTAATGATGTTGTTATTACGGCGGGCCCACCCTTTAGAATGGTCGAGCTCAAGATGTTAGTTGATGGTCAGCCCTTGGCGAGCTGCGTCAGTGACGGTCTGATAATTTCCACACCGACAGGCTCAACGGCCTATAACCTCTCGGCTGGGGGACCTATAGTTTCATCTAATATGGAAGCGATGGTTATTACGCCGATATGTCCTCATTCTCTGAGCTTTCGGCCAATCGTAATCAATGCCGAGAGCAAGATCGAGGTCGTGGGGATACGTGTCAACGAAGGGACGACTATTTCCATCGACGGGCAGATTTCTTTGAAGCTTTCAATTGATGACGTTGTCAGGGTTGAGAGGCAAAGCTGCGATTTTCTGATTGTCAATAATCCACTTCGGAGCCAATGGGACACATTAGCTACTAAACTTAGCTGGGCCGAGAAGCCGAAATACAAAAAGAATCCAACCGCCGAAAAAGGATGATTGGGCGATTGTGAATATAATTGCGTATAGAAAGGCATTTAAATAGTATGAAGAGCCGGCTATTAATCAGGTCTCGGACGCTTATCGCAGCAGTAGTGTTTGTTGTGCTCGGTTCGTCTGTAAGCCGGGCGATAGAAAATCCCTCGATATATAATCCGGCCGGTAACAGCACGGTTCCACCAAGCAGTTATCAAAGCGGCCAGTTCAGCAACCCCAGGGCGCCTGAGGTGGACGGCAATCTTTTGATCACAGGCAATGTCCGACGGGGGATGCATTTTCGCGACACTGTGCCGTATGGTTCGACCACGAGCTTTCGGGGGGACCTTGGGTCGTCGTCGCTTAGCTCATTTTTGCGTGATTCGGCGGGAGCGGAAGACGTTGGCAATTCGGCCAACAGATACCGCGTTCAGCCATATTATTTACAAAGCCGGACAGTGGCTACTACAAGGCCGGGCTATTCCGGTGTGTTCGGGCAGGCGGGAGCGAGGCTTAATAACCGCAAGATGCAGAGCGGCTTTACAACGGGAACGTATGTATCCGATTCGCAGAGACAAGACTTGCCAGACGGAAATACTTCAGCCTCTGAAGTAAGGGTGCAGGGGACACAAACACAGGACAGTGTGCCGGTTGAACCTCGAGTAGTAAACAGCATACGGGAACTTCAGCTGCTAACGCAACAAGCGAAGTCAAACGTATCGGCCAAAGACCAACAGTTGATAGTTGAGAGGTATCAAGAGCGAAAACAGGAGACTGGAGACGGGAGACAGGAGACAGGTATATCCTTTGAGACGGGGCTTGTAGCGACGGGTCTGGAAAATAAACAAAGTGCGATAGAAAAGTATAGTTCTTTCGAGCGATTTGACCAAAGCCGGGCGACAGAAAGAACACAGACGGCAGTGCCGAACTTCGGCAGGGACAAGCTTGACGCCAAGACGACGCTTGCAGAGGCATACGCACAGGCGAATGCAATGACGTTTCCGGATAGTTCCGCTTTTCAGCAGGATATAAGCCAGCCGTTACAAACAGACGAGGCTATGTCCGCCGAGAGTGACATAGATTTGCAGGGCGAGCGTGAGAGAGTTACCTCGGACATTATCGAACAGGTAAAACGGCAACTCGAAGATTTAATAAATTCCGTCGATAAGAAAGAGGACCATGAGGCCGGGCGCACAAGCAAGGAAACAAGAACGAATATTGGTCTTAGTTCCGGGGGACTTAGCCGGGTAGAAAGTTCTTATAATCGGGCCGAGTCCGCCATAGGCAGCCTGGATAATCTGAAAGGTCTTTCACAAGCCGACTTGTCCGCAAAAGCAAAAAGCATCAGGAGTCCACAGACAAATCCGGACACTTTTTCAATGAGCCGGTTCAATAATCATTTTCAAGAAGCGCAAGACCATCTGAAAGGCGGCAGATACTACGCGGCGGCGGATTCTTTTGCTTTGGCGTCTATTTATAAGCCTGGTGAGCCGCTTTGCTTTGCGGGCAGAGGTCATGCGTTATTGGGCGCGGGTGAATATATCAGCAGTGCGTTGTTTCTTTCCAGAGCCATCGAGGCTAATCCGGAATATGTAAAGACTAAGATTGACCTTGCAGCTATGTTGGGCGGGCGACATATTCTCGAGAGCAGGATTGCTGATATTAGAGAATGGCTGGTTCGGAGCGGCTCTGGCAAATTGGAATTTCTCTTAGGCTATGTCTATTACCGGATTGGCAGGCTCGGCCCGGCACAGCAGGCCATCGATGCGGCTTATGCAAAAATGCCTCAGTCGGCCGCTGTTGTCGCAGTTAAAAAAGCTGTTGATGATGCGATAGCGGGACGGTAACAAAAGACACTTCTTTTAAGCGGTTTTCATAGAATACGGCTTGGGCTATCTTAAATACTTGCCGGATAGCTGTATGTCAAAAGGATTGCCGTTGCAAATAACTTCAAATGATTGGCGATAAAGTTTTCTGCCTGTTCCATAAAGTTTTCTGCCTGTTCCATCGGACCCTTTAGCTATGCCAGAAACTCTCAATTTAACTTTTCTATCTCTTGGCAGGCCGGTAAACTCATACCGACCGTTAATATCCGTCACATCGTGAAACGTCCTGCTTCCATAGTGAATCACCAGGTCGAAGCCTACCATCACCCGGCCATTTTCATTTGTTAGAAGCCCGGACAAAGCGGCATCCCAATCTATGTTACCATCTTCAAGCCCCGGTATCGTCTCCCGCCTGACAAAGACCTCACCTACATCCAGCACCTCTGACGGTTGTAACTGCCCAATTTCCAGGGTTCTAATTCTTCCTTCCTCTAACGATCCTATATTTACAACCATCAAATTTGAGCATAACGCAGTTTCAATCACCATCTCTATTCCCACCGGAATCCTCTCAATCCTAA
>DAOUVA010000047.1 GCA_030667885.1 Phycisphaerae bacterium | reverse complement strand
CGATCCTGTTTGTGAATTTCAAACATGAGGCCTTCATCCTTGTAGGAGAGAAAATCTTTCCACTTGGTTTCTTCAATTTTAAAGTCGTCACCTAAGACTTGTTTAATTTTCTGCTCCGAATCACCAACTCTCAATCCATTGGTTAATGTGTAGGAAGGGCTTAGCGCAGTAATCCCATTGACCGAATCATCAACTATATGAAAGGAAACATCACCAAAGTGCATAAAATACTGTCTCGGAAGATTGTCGAGAGTGTATCTTTTATCTCCATAGAAAATTCTCTTTGGTTTTCCAAGAGTTTCCAACACATCGTCTTTGCTCATGTCAAATGTATAGTCACCAACTCGCATGCCAGGAACGATTATCTTGTTAACAATATCCGTGTTTTTATAAGATTTTGAACTCTCGATGGGTGAAACATTTATCTCCATGACCGTTCTGTCGCGTTTGTTGATTTCAAACACAAGGCCTTTATCCTCGTAGGCGAGAAAATCTTTCCACTTGGTTTCTTTAATTTTAAAGTCTTCACCGAAGACTTGTTTGATTTTCTGCTCCGAATCACCAACTCCCAATCCGTTGGCGAATTTGTAATAAGGGCTTATTGCGGTCATCTCTTTGACTGAATCGTCGTGTATCCGGAAGGAAACATCATCAAAAACCATGTAATACATTCTTGGAAGATTGTCGAGAGTGTACCTTTCGCTTCCGTAGAAAATCCACTTTGGTTTTCCCAAACTTTCCAACACATCATCCTCGCTAATGCCAAACGTATACTCCCCGACACGAATCCCAGGTACGATTTTGTTGTCTTCAATTCGTTCATCGTTAACAGATGCTGCTAAAGCGGTTTGCTCCGCGGGATTGCGACCCATCGGCAAAACAATAGCACCAATAACAACAATTGCGACTAATCCAAGATTTCCAAGTTTTGAACTTTTTGGTACAGGTCTGTTTAACATGTGATTAATTCTCCTTTCTAAAGCCTTCTTTGATTCTACTACGCCAATAAGACGTAAACCGAATTTCGGCTTCCAAAACGCCATTTCCGCTATATCAATCAGCATATTACTGTAATTCTTAGTTTCGGGGTTGAGCGTAACGAGTACCATTTCGTCAACGGCTTGTTCCCTGGCTCTGTGAACCATTGCGTTTGCAATCCATACAAAGGGATTGTAGAAGTGAACAATCTGTAATATTGTTTGCAGCAGGTTCACCCAAATATCGTCCCGCTTGATATGAGCAAGTTCGTGAATCAAAACAGCCTTTAGTTTCTTTTGCGATAACTTTTTAAGCAACACGGCCGGTATTAAAATAGTTGGCTTAAATAATCCGCAAACAGCAGGACTATGCGTATTGCCAGACAACCTCAATTCAATATTTTGGCGAATACCAATCTGGCAACGACATTCATCCAGTGTCTTATGCAATCTCTCATTTGCAGGTTTGCTTTTAGCAATCAGCCCTCTGACAAAATAAACCCGCTTAATAAGTAATCCTAAAAGAACCAGCATCCCAACAAGCCAGCCTGAAAATACCAAGCCCTGCCAGGAAATAGCCTCAAGTTCTATCCCAGTAGCCGCCGTTTCGTTCATCATGGGTGTCTCTAAAGGAATATACCCTTGAAATATGTCACTAACTGCGGTTTCATTTGTCACAACCGGTTGTAAAAGAATCGGACGTTGATGTATGTTAAGAGTTGTAGGTACAAATTCTTCTGTCTGCGGTATCCACTTTGCCATCGAAACTTCATTTGGAAAATAATCCCCCATCCAAGATCCGATTCCGGTTGGTAACGAGAAAGAAGCCGGCAGAATAAGTTTTATAAATACCAGCATCCACAGACAATAACGGAATACTGCTCGTATTCGCTTTCGCAGCAAAAAATCAATGATCAGCAACAAAATAATCAGCACACTGGCCTGGATAAATATGCCCGCTGCATAATCCCAGAATCCCTGGCCGAAACTGTTTAAACCTGTTATGCACGTATTAATTGCCTGGTTCATCTTTTTATCTCCCAATTCAGTTTACTTTGTCCGCACTCAATCCTTCCTGTTTTTAGCTTTGTTTACAAGTTTGCGCAACTGTGCCGATTCGGTTTTTGAGAGGCCTTCATGTTCAATCAAAAACTGCATCATAGGAGTCAATGCCCCGTCAAAGGCCCGCTTAAGCATTTTGCGAAATTCGCCCCGTTTTGCATCAACTTCGCTTATAGCAGAACTGAAAAGCTGCAAGTTGCGGATTTTTTGGATTTTGAGGAATCCTTTATTTGCCATCCGATCCATAGTGGTTTTTACCGTGCTGTATGCCCAGTCTTTACTGTTGGCTAAGGCCTCCTGAATGTTACCGGCTGCACAGGGCTCATTTTCCCAGACTACTTTCATAATAATCCATTCAGCTTCGGTTAGCTCAGCATTGAATTTAATCTGTTCGGACTTTTTGTTTGGTTTCGAGTGTGCCATGTAATTACCTCCAATATTCTATCAATGTAGAAACTATACGACAATTGTCGAATATGCAAGCAAAAAATAAAAAATATTGTAAAATATTTTTCTATCCCTATTTTTTAGCCCAAAAACCGACAATTCTGAAATTTCTCAAGTAACTACCGCAATCGCACAGGGAAAACTCTTCATTCACACTGAAACAAAAGTGTATTGCATAACTAAAAATGAAAAGCAGGAAACAAATAACAAAACAGAATATAAAATCCGGATTACCCGGATAGAACAGAGAAATCGTCCATCTGTTGAATTATTGGGAAAAATCAGATATGTGTTCACTTAAAAGAATGGTTTTTGCCGGAAGAATGATTGACAAAATGCAGTCTGTCATGAAAAATAGGTTAAGAAATAAGAACATAGGTATAATTAGCCTCTTTAAATGAGGAAAGATTATTCAATATTCATTCAGATTTGGAAGGAGAACTAAAAATGAAAATTTCAACCAAAGTATTTGTTCTGACATTTGTTTCAGCCGTGATGATGGGAATGCCTTGCATGGCTCAGGACGCCGAACTGCCTTTTACCTGGGAAGGAAAAGGTAGCGTATCGTTCATCGGCGAGTATGGAACTGAAGATATCGAATTTCAATTCGAATTATCCATCGACGAACAAGGGATGTTCGCAGGACAAACAAGCAATGAAGATGGAATCTCTAAAATAAAGCATGTCTTCTCTTCTGAAAAAAAACAATATGATTACCCCGGTTTCTTCTCCAGAAATATCGTCATTGTTCTTATGATGAATGAATATGGAGACAACCCGATGTTAAGCATTGTGAATGGACGTATCCTGATGGATAAGTTTCTCTATGGTGAAGTGATGCTCACCAGCTTTGAAGAAGACAGTGACATAGCGAAAGCACTTGGCGTTGGCAATCCCTCTGCAACGTTGATGGAAGATGATGAGCTCCCATATAGTGTAAAATCGGCCCTGAAAAAATGCATCCCCTTCGGCGTGGTGAAAATCGAAGGCGATTACAAAACCCCGGCCAACGACACTATTAACCTGTTTAACGGGAAAGATTTCGAAGGCTGGTATATGTATAAAAAGGATGCCTGGAAGGTCAGGGACGGCGAGATATGGTGCTCAGGAAACCCCACCGGCTTTCTGCGTACGAAGAAAGAATACAGCGAGTACAAGCTCGTCTTTGAATGGTGTTGGCCTGAAAAGCCCGGCAACAGCGGAGTCCTGCTGCATATGAGTGACCAGGATAAAATCTGGCCCCTGTGCGTGGAAGCGCAGCTTATGAACAATCGCGCAGGCGATTTAATTGGAATGGGCTGCAAATTTAATGAAAACAAAGCTAAAAAGGACGGGCCCATCAGCTTTACGCCCCGCATGAACGACTCTAATGAGAAGGAAGCCGGCGGCTGGAACTCGTACGAAATCATCTGTGATGACGATACTGTAGAATTGAAAATAAACGGCCAGTACCAGAACAAGGCGACTGGGATTAGCATTCGCAAAGGGTACATTGGTTTTCAGAGCGAAGGCGTCCCCATCATGTTCAGGAACATCAAGCTGACGCCTCTCAAATGAACACGGTATAGTTTCCTACAAGGCCGATTGCGTTTTGGGTAACGTGGCATGAACTGAATTGTCTCTGCATCGGTTCGTGTTGTTCCCGCCTTGGCAATTACAGAAGCGCCAATGATTTTTCTAAAATAGATGTCAGGATTCATCTCCGTCAGACGTTATACTAACAAGATGACAATCTCAGAGCAGGATATTTTGCGTACGTTGATGAAATTACGTGATCGCATTGCAGCCTCTGCCTGGGTTGTGGTATGCGATGCGCACGCTGCGGAGGACATCTTTCAAAATGTTGCGCTCAAGGCGTTGACGAAAGAGATCAGCTTCGAGGCCGAGGGAGCCTTGCTTTCGTGGGCCTTTATCACGGCGCGCCGAGAAGGGATTGACTGGTTGCGATGGCATCGAAAGGAATTGACCGGTTTAGACCCGGAGATTCTTGAGCTGTTGGAACAGGAGTGGCTATGCGAGCCCGCTCATCGAGATGAAGGACAAGCTACACAGTGTTCCATTCGATTTAGTGGTCGAGGCATTTTGGTGCCATATCCTGAACAGACAGGCGGGACTGGAAGTCACCGAGGTCGAATTGATACCATCCAAACAAATCACTGATAAATTTTGAAAAATACTATATACTGGTTCATAATGTCTTTAATCAAAATGCGAAAAAACCGGATTAATTGGCGCTGTAACGGCGCGTTCACACTCATCGAACTTTTAGTGGTCATTGCAGTCATTGCCTTATTGATGGGCATACTGCTGCCGGCCCTCAGCCTCGTCAGGGAACTGGGCAAACGCGTGGTTTGCCAGAACAACCTGCATCAATGTGTCGCGGCCATGTTTATGTACGCCGGGGATTTTGATGATGCCTTACCCATCGGCAGTATTATTGATCGAACGGCCCCTGGATATGCAGCCTCGTGGGAGCAGTCCGATCAGATGGCGATGGTCAATGCCGAGACCATGAGGTACCTGGGTGAAGGTTACGGCCTGACCGAAGAACATGCAACCTGCGAGACGGCGCGAAAATACTTCGAAGCCAAAGAGGACTGGCTGGAACCTCGGGAGCCATCACCACAGTACACACAGGTATTCCAGATTGGATGGATCTATTGGGGTGCTCGCGGTCGTTGGACGGATCCGGACACAAACCAGGAGTATGTCACCGCGCGGAAGCTCTCGGATCGATCCACCTATAGGACCCTGGCCACCTGTTTCTGTTACAACCGATATGATGCCTTGGGACCCACCGGCCCCTGGCCAACATGGTATGCTTCGCATGTTCGGGGCCAGTTCCTCTGGAATCAAGGCGTTCCTTTTGATCCGAAACCGGACGGATTAGGTGTCGGTTATCTGGACGGGTCCTGTCGTTTTGTCAAGTGGAATGACCTGAGTTCCAGCAATCATACCGGAGAGTATATTGTTTACTACGATCCGACTTACTGAGGCCCCGTTCTATAGACAAAGAAATGAGATCAAAGTTAGATAAGCTAAAACCTCTTCACAAACAATATGGGAAGAAAATAATGAGTTCGACAACACGACTGGACAACAGACGGATATTTCGGCCGAGTTTCCCACCGTTGTTGCCAGACTCAAAAAGAAACTGCTTGAAATCAATGCTAGTGTAATGGATGATGCACTGGAGTGGCAATGAGTAAATCAAGAATAAAAAACCTGGTTATTGTAGAGGAATTTATGAGATTATTTCAATCGATTGTTAGTACCCTCCTTTTGCTGGGGGCGTGTTCGGTCTCCACAGAGGCCGAATCCATAAACTGGAACCAGTTCCGCGGACCAAATGGCGCAGGCATCGCAGCCGGATTCAAACCGCCGCTAAAGATCGTCGCGGATCAGGCAGCATGGAAAACGCCGCTGCCTCCGGGAAAATCGTCGCCGGTCCTTTGGAGAGACCGCATCTTTCTGACCGGCGTCGAGGGGGGGCGATTGACGACATTGGCCGTTGACGCAAACTCGGGTAAGGTCTTATGGAAACGGCTGGCCCCGGAGGTGCCTTTGGAACGAGTTCACCGCGCAAACAGTGTCGCGGCGTCTACGCCCTGCGTGGATGAAAAGCACGTCTACGTCTATTTCGGGTCGTACGGATTGCTGTGCTACGACCACGAAGGTCTTGAAAAATGGAAGAAACCGATTCCCACTCCCAAAAGTATGTACGGGGTGGCGACGTCACCGATCTTGCACGGGCAGCGGCTCATCCTGGTCCTGGACGATGATGCAGACCTGCCGGGCAGCCGTTTGAGCCGGTCCAGGGTCATCGCCCTGGATAAAACAGCGGGAGAGCCGGTTTGGGAAACACCCCGGCCCTACAATCGAGGCGCCTGGGCCAGTCCGATGATCTGGAAAAGCGAGAGCGGAACTGAGTTGGTGGTGCCTGGCAATGGACGGGTATATGGTTACGAGATGGCCACCGGCATAGAAAAATGGCACGTGAGTGGTTTTTCACGCGAACCTATCGCCGTGCCGGTCGCGGGCAATGGACATCTCTACGTTTCTGTGTCGATGCAGGGTGGCCGAGGTGACGTGAAATTGGACCCGGAACCTTTCTGGGCCGCCATGCTTAATTTCGATCGCAACGGCGATGGCCGAATTGGGCGTGATGAAATCACGAAAGACTTTACTTCGCCTTTCCGCCCCGAGCTTCCTCCCGGGCATCCGGGATTCGGACGTCCCCTGGCTGAAGATCCGGGCCGACGAAGAAAGCAGCAGAACGATCTGTTCGATTGGCGTGATAAGGACAAGGATGGTTTCTGGACCAAAGAAGAGTTTACGGCTGACATGAGAGTCGGTCGCGGCCAGCCCAACCTGGCTGCGATTCTCTCAGGCGGGCGGGGTGACATCACCGAATCACATGTTAAGTGGAATCTCCGCCGTGGCATACCGGAAATTCCGTCCCCTATTTTTCACTCGGGCCGACTCTATTTGCTCCGGTCTGGTGGAACCCTAAGCTGCGTACGCACCGATACCGGCCAAGTGATATATCAGGAACGATTGGGAGCCTCGGGGCAATATGCCGCCTCACCGGTGATTGCCAACGGCCACTTGTACCTCTGTTCCAACCGGGGAGTGATTACGGTTGTGAAATGCGGCGATGAGTTCACAGTAACGCATCAAGCCGCTCTCGATGTGAACATTGCTGCCACTCCGGCCATGGATCAAAACAGCCTTTACCTTCGGGCAGACGATGCCTTACTGGCCTTTCGTTGAGACTTGAAAACATTGTCAACCATTACGATCAGTTAAAGCATGAAAGGGTCATAGCATGACACTGAATCGAATTTTACGCAATGTTGTTGAGGGCAGGAGTCGGACGAAAAGTATCGGCAGAATTCTCAGGTGGGTTGGTTGATGGTGGTGAGGTAGTCGAGGGCGAATTGTGACCATGTCTCCATGGAATCGCGGACACTGTGCAGCTCGGCGGGGGTCATGAACTCCATCTTTGTTATCATTTGTTCGCGCTTAGTGACGGCGGAGGAATCGAGAAGCCAGTGGTGGACAACTCCGAGATGGACGCTTCCGACTTCTGTGGTATCGTCATTTAGCAGGGCAACGATGCTGTCTTTGTGGCCGGCTTCGATGGAGACTTCCTCGGCGACCTCGCGCTCGACGGCGTTATTGTAAAGCTCGCGGTAGTCGGTATCGAAGAGGGGTATTTCGTCATCGAAGAGCGGTGGCATTTCGTTATCTATTGGATTTATATGGCCGCCTATGCCCATAGACCTGTTGCCGACGAGCCGAGTTTCGCCGGCGCGACGGCCGCGGATATAAGTGAGGTACTTACCGTCACAGCTCATTATTACGTAAGGGATAAGCTGCTTATAAGAAGGGTTCTTTTCGGCCAGCGGGCGGGGCATAAAACGCAGGACAGAGGGATCGAAGAGGACGGGAAGATAGCGGTCCACATCGGTTGTAAGGCCATGGAAAAGGCCTACCTGCTCAAGAACCTTTCGCTCGACGACAAGTACCTGCTCATCCTGTGCCACTATAGTTACTCCTTTATCATCGATTGTGATTTACCCATCGCTTACGCTCAGGGCTCTGTTGTTTATTATCTTTAGTTATCAATGGTTTTTGTTCGGGATAATAAAGTGATCCGGGACCGGGAACTGTGAGCACAGGAGGAGCACTTCTTTTTCTGTCTCTTCAATGACCGTTTCGTTATCTATATTTTCGACGACCTTGTTTATAAATACGGCCACCTGCTCTGCTTCCGGCTCTCTCATTCCGCGTGTTGTAATTGCGGGCGTTCCTATTCGCAGGCCGCTCGGATTGGAGGGCGGAGCGGGGTCGCCGGGTACGGTGTTGTAGTTGGTGACTATCCTGGCGCGGTCGAGTGCCTTTGCGAGCTTTCTGCCCGGAATATTTTTGTTTCTCAGGTCGATTAGAATCAGGTGGTTGTCGGTTCCGCCGGACACAAGGTTGAAACCGTATTCGAGCAGCTTGTCGGCGAGGGCCTTTGCGTTTTTGACTACCTGCTTTGCATAAGCGACAAACTCGGGTGTATCGGCTTCGGCCATCGCGACGGCGATAGCTGTCAGGGTGTGCATGTGCGGGCCGCCCTGGAGTCCGGGAAAGACGGCCTTATCGACCTTGGCGGCGTGCTCGGCCTTACACAGGAGCATCCCGCCGCGGGGACCGCGAAGAGTTTTATGCGAGGTGGTCGAGACAACGTCGGCGTAGGGTACGGGGCTTTTATGTATGCCGGCAACTACGAGGCCGGCAATGTGGGCAATGTCACTGATGTGGTAAGCACCGACGTCTTTGGCTATCTGGCCGAATATTTCGAAGTCAATTTCCCGTGGATAGGCAGTGGCGCCGGAAACGATGACCTTTGGTTTGTGTTTTTTGGCAAGGTCGGCGATATGGTCGAAGTCCAGCCTGCCGGTCTCGTGGTTCACGGGATACGGGACGGAGTTATAGAATTTGCTTGTTACGGAAACTTTCCAACCGTGGGTGAGATGTCCGCCGTGGATAAGGGACAGGCCCATAATAGTATCGCCGGGATTTATTAATGCGGAGTAGGCGGCGAGGTTCGCGACGGAGCCGGAATAGGGTTGGACGTTTGCGTGGTCGGCCTTGAATATTTTTTTGACCCGGTCGCGGGCCATTCTTTCGATAAGGTCGGTTACCTGCTGGCCTTCATAGTAGCGTTTGCCGGGATAGCCTTCGGCGTATTTGTTCGTAAGGCAGCTTCCACTGGCCAGCATTACGGCCTTTGAGACGTAGTTTTCGGATGGAATCAGGCGTATTGAACCGCTCTGCCGTGCGGCCTCCTGGCGCATCAGCTCGTAAATCTGCGGGTCATACTGTTCAAGGGCATTTACCATATTAATTACTCCCCAAACTTTCAGTTTAGATTGCTTTTGGGATATTTCGGACGCTGAATAAATGCGTTTGCGGCTTTTTATAGCACAGGGCGCGTTTTTACACAAGTAATTATTTGTTTGTTGACAAAAATCAGCCGAAGATTACTATAAGGGGTTAAATAATGTATAAGAAAACCGAATTGGTATAGAGTATGGCGGAAGAAAATATTCAGGATCTGGCCAAGGCCAAGGTTTTTTTCGAAAAAGCCAGTGCAGTAGCCCAGACAAATAATATCGATTACGCAATCGATATGTACCTGCAGGGTCTGCGTTATAGTCCTGATGCGCTTGAGGCGGGGCACCTGCCGCTTTGTGAACTGGCTTTGCATCGGCAGGGAAAAGGCGGCAAGAAGCCTTCGATGGTCGAGAGGATGAAGGGTTTGCGTGGCAAAACGCCGCTTGAGCAGATGCTTAGCGCCGAGGCTCTTTTCGCAAAGGACCCGGATCATTTGCCTTATGCCGAGGCGATGCTAAAGGCGGCAGTGGCGGGCGGTTATAAAAAAACGGCGGGCTGGATAGCCAACCTGGTTTTTCAGACCAACAATGCATCCAACAAGCCATCTGCCCAGACCTATATCCTTTTGAAGGATTCTTATGCGGCTTTAGGGCAATTCGACAAAGCGGTTGGTGCCTGTCAGCGAGCGTCGAGGCTAAGGCCGGAGGATGGGGCGTTAGCGGACGAATTTAAGAACTTATCGGCCGAGCTGACGATGTCCCAGGGTAAATATGACCAGGAGGGGGATTTCAGAAAGGCTATTAAGGACCGGGAGGGGCAGGAGAAGCTACATGCACAGGCGGGGGTCATTAAGACACAGGACTACCGCGTTACGGCGGTAGAAGATGCGCGGAAAAAGATGGCCCAGAATCCGAACATTCCGGCCAATATATTCGGTATGGCGGATGCCCTGGCAGGGATGGAAACTGACCAGGCGGAAAATGACGCTATAGCGCTGCTGGAGAGTACTTATAAAGCCAAGCAGGATTACAGCTATAAACAGCGGTCAGGCGAAATCAGGATGAAGCAACTTAGACGTAAAATAAGGGAGGCGAAAGATTGCCTTGAAAAAAAGCCCGATGATGCGAATATCAAGGCGGCATTCGAACAGCTCTCGAAGCAGTTAAACGACGTCGAACTGGAACATTATCGCCTTGCCGTGAAGAACTATCCGACCAATTTGGCACCGAAATATGAATATGCTGTTCGATTGCTCAGGAGCAAGCAATACGATAAGGCGATACCCCTGTTTCAGGATGCTCAGAAAGACCCGAGGCGGAAGATTGCTTCGATGAGCAAGATTGGGTACTGCTTTTTTATGAAGGGCTGGCTGGCCGATGCGATTGATGTTTTTACCAATGCGATAGAAACTTATGAAATAAAAGATGATGCAACGGGAAAGGAATTACGGTATAATCTGGCGTGTGCTTATGAAGAAAAGGGTGATGCAGATAAGGCATTGGATATTTATCGTAAGATAGCCCAGCTTGATTTTACATATAAAGACGTAAGCCAGCGTGTTGATAAATTAAGAAGCAGTAAAAAAGAACCAACCTCTCAGTGAGTATTTAAATAGAATATTAATAGTATCAGGAGATTGAAGTGGCACAGTCGTTACAATCGAAAAAAAGAGCAAAACAGAATACCAAAAGAAGAACGATTAATCGGGCAAGTAAGAGCCAGATAAAGACGCAAATTAAACATCTGGAAGAGACTCTGAGCAGCGGCGATGC
Source organism: Phycisphaerae bacterium (assembly GCA_030667885.1). Lineage (GTDB taxonomy): Bacteria > Planctomycetota > Phycisphaerae > Sedimentisphaerales > Anaerobacaceae > NIOZ-UU13. Next base: position 2,842 of record DAOUVA010000047.1, on the reverse strand, counting down.
AGAGAAGGCGAGCGAGCAATACAAGCTTATAGCCATGAAGCTGGATAAGACGGCCTCTACGAGCACGATGCACAAAAAGACGGCCGCACGAAAGAAATCACGTCTTGCCAAAAAGGTGAACGCCCTTAAAGCGAAAAAGGGATAGTTTTTTGCTTGTTTCTCCATACCGGATTCTCGATTCTTGATATTCGATTCCGGATGCGAGGTATTAGGAGCGTGTGTTAAATTATATCACCCCGTGAGATAGATGAGGAGATATCTTGCGGGGTTGTTTTTTTTGGGTAATAATAGTGTGCGTTTCACACTCTACCTTTTAATAGAATTTACAATTAAAGTGTATTGCACACCTTACGACGGCTACCCTTTACAAACAATCAGGAAAAGGGGTAGAATTCCCCGACAATTCATGTGGCATTTATTAAATTGAATGTTTCTTGAGTTTTGGTTTTTCTACAGGTATAATTCCTCCCCATGGCGGAAATATTTAAAAATCAAATAATCAAGCTATTGAAGCACAGTGATTATACACCTGTGAAAATAGCAAAATTAGGCAAGGCGCTGGGGGTAAGCCCGGAGGATTATCCACAGTTCAAAGAGGCTTTCGACCAGCTTAGACAGGCCGGGCATGTCGTGATAGGGGCGAAGAATTTAGTCAGCCTGCCGTCATTAGCCGGTGAAATCGTGGGGACATTCAGGTCAAATCCAAGGGGATTCGGCTTCGTGACGCCGCGGGAGCCCAATTCGCATGGCGATTTATTTATACCGCCGAGTGCTACGGGTGAGGCAATGGCCGGAGATATTGTCCTTGTAAAGGTTAAAAGACAAGGCAAACGTGACGGTCAGATGCGGTACAGCGGTGAAGTAATCGAAATCATTGAACGGGCGCAGAACAGGTTCGTTGGGACGCTGATGAAACATCCGGAGGCGTGGATTGTTCAGCCGGACGGCAAAAGTTTTGTAGATCCGATTTCCGTCGATGATGTCAGCGCAAAAGGGGCAAAGGAAAAAGACAAGGTGGTTGTCGAAATATTATCGTATCCTACTGAAAAATATTTAGCACGCGGTGTAATAATCGAAGTATTGGGTAAAGCGGGAAGATATGAAAGCGAGATACAATCGATAATCCGGCAGTTTCATTTGCCGGGTGAGTTCGAGAAAGATTGTCTTGAGCAGGCACGCGAAGCGGCCGGCCTATTCAAGCCCGAAGAAGCGCACCATCGTGACGACATCACAGAGAAAACGATTATTACGATTGACCCGCCGGATGCAAAGGATTTCGATGATGCAATAAGTCTTGAGCAAAAAGGGAAAGACAAATGGGTATTAGGTGTTCACATCGCCGATGCCAGCCATTTTATACCGGAGGATTCGCCGCTCGATGAAGAAGCAAAGATGCGCGGCAACAGTGTATATCTGCCCGGCAGGACAATCCCGATGCTGCCCGAGATTTTAAGTAACGGCATTTGCAGTCTTCAGCCTGAGCAGAAGCGGTTTGTCAAAAGCGTTTATCTTACGTACGACAAAAAAGGTAATATTGTGTCCCGGAATTTCGCCAACTCTGTTATGTGCTCGAAACAGCGTCTTACTTATCAGCAGGCCGATAAGATTTTGAAGGGCCGTACTAAAGACACGAGACCTGAGGTGGTCGAGCTTCTTAGAAATATGGAGACGCTCAGCCGGGCTATCAAACAACGGCGAAGGAAAAACGGAATGATACATCTGGATTTGCCGGACATCGAATTGGTAATGGACAAATCCGGACTGGTTGTTGGCGCTCGTCCGGCGGATAACAGCTATCCGCATACGATAATCGAGATGTTTATGGTTGAGGCCAACGACGCGGTAGCTTCACTTTTAGACAGGCTGAATAGGCCTTTTCTCCGGCGGATCCACCCGGAGCCGGATGTTATGAGCATGAACAACCTCGCCAAGCTCCTTAAGGCATTCGGGTTCAATCTGCCGCAAAATCCCGACAGGGCGGCGATACAGGATTTGTTAGCGAGGGTCAAGGGGGCCGATTGCTCATTTGCGATTAATTTAGCTGTGTTGCGAAGTTTTGAAAAGGCACAGTACGCTCCGGTGCATATCGGCCATTATGCGCTGGCTTCAACTCATTACTGTCACTTCACCAGCCCGATACGCAGATACGCGGATTTACTCGTTCATCGCATTCTGGAAAGTTACCTGCAAAAACAAATGGACTCGGCGAGTGATATTTCAGACGGACCGGACTTGACAGAAGTGGGTAAACATATCACTTTTACCGAGCAGCGGGCAGACGGCGCCGAGAAAGAATTGAAGGCGGTTTTGTTACTGCAAATGCTGAGTAAGAAAGTCGGACAGGAGCTTGACTGCGTTGTTACAGGATTAACAGGTTTCGGCCTATTCGTGCAATCGCGAGAATTCGGTATCGAGGGGCTTATCCGGATGGCCGATTTGGGGCAGGACTATTGGAAATACGATGAAAGCTCGCAGAGTATTGTCGGGGAGAATTCGGGATGCAACATTCGCTTGGGCCAGGGGATAAAAGTGCGAATAGTGTCGGTTAATGTGCCGGCTCGCCAGTTGAACGTTGCCCCGGCTGAATCGTTAACCGGCCCAGCCAAGAAAACCAAGAAAACAAAGAAAAGAAAAAAGCAAAAAAAATCCAAACAAAGAAGGTCTAAAACCAGAAGATGAATCATTTCAATCACCGGTGGTGACGTCACCAGAATACTTTTTTTATAGTTTTATTCTTGACATTTTTATTTGACCGAAATATACTTTTTAAACAGTTTGGATGAGCATGGTGATGTCGATTATTTCCTAAGCTTTTCCCACAATAAGCTTTTTTCTTCGGTTT